>JAXDCU010000602.1:0-26071 GCA_034677645.1 Verrucomicrobiia bacterium | reverse complement strand
GCAGAAATGTTGCGGCGTTTTGATTTGCTCATGCCGCAAGCATAAAAAAGTGGAGAGAGGATGTCCCGAAAAAAATGCTAACTTCTTCTGTCGCAACTCGCCCCACCGATGAAAGGCCGCGCCCTAGCCGAACTTTGGTCATTTTGGTACCGGTGCTATTGCAGTAGACCGTGCCGATAATATATATGTTACGGGATTGAACTGCCGTCCTGACTTTCCTACCGCTGACCCAGTTCAGGCTGCGTACGGCGGAGGAGACTGGGATGCATTCGTCACGAAGGTTGATCCTGACGGCGAGTCCCTACTGTATTCAACCCACTTGGGTGGCTTGAGCGGGGACATCGGCGTTTCAATTGGTGTCGACGACGCGGGCAGCGCGTATGTTTTGGGTGTGACAGGTTCGTCAGATTTGCTTACCACCGTCAGCGCCTTCCAGCCTACTTACGCTGGTGGAGTGGGCAATGATGCTTTCATTGCCAAGATCGCCGCCCCAGATCAAGTGGCGCCGACGATCCGCTATGCGACAACGCGGGGCACATTGAACCAGGTCGATGTTGTATTCTCGGAGTCGCTCACCGCCGACTCCGCCATCAATCCGGACAACTACACACTGGATCACGGAGCGTCGGTCAGCAGCGCAGAGATCGTAAGGAATTCCAAGACCGCGCGTCTGACCACCTCCGCGCTCGATCCGGTGATTCAGTACACAGTTACGGTCAACAACGTTCAGGACCGCGGTCTTCCGACCGCTAACGCCGTCGCGCCCGACTCGACGGCCCTCGTGTTGCACAGCCAGGGAACAATCACTCGCAAGGAGTACTGGGACATCGTGTACGTCAGCCCGGGCTACTTCCCTGACCCGATGCTTCGAGGGCTGAACTTTCTGACGAGCGATCCGAAGTTCCCGGACGCTCCGGACGTTGCGGAGGAAGTGAAGTCGATCGAGTGGGGCTGCCCGACTCGGGACAACTTCGGCATCCAGTTCCAGGGATACGTCCACCCGCCAGTGTCGGGCGACTATGTGTTTTACCTGTGCGCCACCGCTGAAGGGGCCTTGTTTCTGAGCACGGATGCAAACCCGGCCAACAAGTGCCAGATTGCCTACGACTGGTGTGGGCAACCGGACCGAACCTGGTTGCGGGGTCAGCCAGCGCCGTCTCCAGGTGACCCTCTGGGCAACATCTCGACCCCGGTCTACTTGGAAGGCGGCCGGAAGTACTACATTGAGGCTTTGATGCAGAACTCCGGCCAAGGGGGGGCGAATCTGGGCGTGACATGGCGCAAGCAGGGCGATTCCGAGCCTGCGAACGGCTCACCGCCGATTACTGAAGAATACTTGTCGCCTTACACGGGTGACAATGAGCCCCCGACAATCACGTGCCCTGAGAACCTGAGAGCCAACACGGACGTGGGCCAGTGTTTTGCGAGCGGCGTGGACCTTGGGATGCCGACCACGAGTGACGATTATGGTGTGGCCAGTGTTGTCAACGACGCCCCCACTGAGTTCCCGAAAGGCGTCACAGTTGTCACATGGACCGCGACCGACACCAGCGGCAACACCGCAACGTGCGAGCAGACCGTTACCGTGGTCGATGCCGAACAGCCAACCATCGTCTGTCCGGCTGACGTTGCGCTGCCGTGTAGCGTTGAGGCACTCGTGCCGGCCGATTACACCGCCACCGCCACTGACAACTGCGATGATGTATTGGTGGCAACTTGTGATCCACCTTCCGGATCGGGTTTCAAAGCCGGTTCAACCACGGTCACGGCCACGGCTACGGACTCTTCAGGGAACAGCGCGACTTGCACTTTCACTGTGACACGAGCGCCGCTCGGATTCACTGGATTCCTTCCTCCAATCGACGGCGCGGACGCGACAGGCGGCAGTTACGCCAATCCCGTTCGGGCCTTCAAGCTAAACAGCACGATCCCGGTGAAGTTCACCGCGGCGTGCGACGGCGCGCCTGTGCTTTCGGGTGTCAACCGTTTGCAGGCGATCAAGTATAGCGACGAAACCAATCCCGCTGATCCAATCGACGCCACGCCTCAGGACGCCGCCACGACCGGCAATCAGTTTGTGCTCAAAGACGGCGAGTGGCATTTCAACCTCGACACCAAGGCCACCGCCATGAGCATGGGGCGTTGGCTGCTGGTGGCGACGCTCTCGGATGGCAGCCAGCATAGCGTGTGGATTCAAATCAAGTAGGGATCGACCGCTGGGCGCGCCGCGCAACAGAGCCGCGCGCGTGAGCAAGCGGATAGTCGTCCCCCGCGGTGGCGGTCGGTGTCGGTTCCCAGTCGATGTGAGGCGCACAATTGTCAAATGTACGGGCTCGCCTCCGTTGATCTGGGCGCATATCCCCAGGCTGGGCGTTTTATTCCGCTTAGGCGATTGGCGCGCGGCGAAGCTAAGCCATTAATGAAAGACACGTTACATCTGGCGAAGAGAAGGGGTTTTGTTGGCACGAGGCTAGCTGTTTACCCTTGCGAATTGGAGTGATTCAAGCAAACTTAGGTTCAACGATATGAAAGCTATGAGCGCTATCCAGCGTGTCATTGTTGTTGTCGCGCTGTGTTTCATTGGTTCTGCCTTCAACTGCAACGCCCAGCCACAAGTGGATGAGAATCGGTCTCCCGTTGTGAGGTTGGTACATCCGTTCGATGGAGCTGTATTTGTCGCGCCACCCGCAATACTGGTCATCGCTTCGGCTCACGATCCGGGTGGTCATGTTGTTTTAGTCGAGTTCTACGCGAACGATGTGTTGATTGGGGTCGCGGAACCTCGGTTCCCGTCCGCACCGGGGGTGCCTGACAGGACCGATCCTCCGTGGGGTCTCATTCATCCCTTCTCGATACGCTGGCAGGCGCCGTCTCCCGGGACGCACGAGTTGACGGCAGTGGCCACGGACAACGACGGCGCCAAGGCAACGTCGGACCCCGTAAAGATCGAGGTGCTAGAAAGCCCACTGCGGTCAGTTGTGTCAATCGAGGTAGTCGATCCGGAGGGCTCCGAGGAAGCGAGCGATCCGGCGGTGTTTCGCATTTGCCGCACCGGCTCCACGGACGTTGGCCTGGACGTTTTCTACAAGCTGGATGGGACGGCGGAAAACGGGACCGATTACAGCGAACTGCCTCTGCGGGTGACTATCCCCATTGGCGCGCCGTCAGTCGAAGTGGTTGTCAAACCCATCGACGATAATATGGCGGAGAAGGCCGAGTCGGTGGTCTTGAAGCTGATGCCGCCGCGGTCGGGCGTGTCCGATGCGGGTCGTCCGCCTGAGCGGTGGGATGGTTGGTACTTGGTTGGCACGCCTGGGGCCGGTCGAGTCGTGATTGTGGACAACGACAGACAAGAGAACATGTCGCCGCGAGTCAAGATCACGCAGCCCGAGAACGGGCAGGCCTTCGTGGCTCCCGCTGACATCGAGATCGATGTTGAGGTTTGCGATCCTGACGGATGGGTGCCGGTCGTGGGTTTTTACGCTGGAGACGAGCTAATTGGAGAGCAGCAGATGACGTTCATAGTCGAACCGGCTCCTGGCCAGCCGCAGACTTTCCACATGACATGGGAGGACGTCGGACCGGGTGCCTTTGCGATTCGTGCCAAAGCGACTGACAATCTTGGCGCCAGAGCCTTGTCAGAGCCGGTCCGTGTGCTTGTCGACCGCAAGGAAAGGCCGCCTGTGGTTTCGATTGTCGTCGCCGATCCTGTGGCGTCAGAGCCTGGCGTGCTGACTGTTGTGGACACCGCCACGTTCGTTGTGCGTCGGACTGGAAGCCTGGCGCTCCCTCTGACCGTGGATTATGCGATTGGCGGATCGGCGATCACAGGTGTGGATTACGATGAACTGAGCGGCAAGGTGAAGATCGAGGAGGGCGAGGCTGCGGCCCAGATAATCGTGAACCCGATCGCCGACGACCTGGCGGAGGGCACCGAGACGGTGGTGATCGAGTTGGTGCCACCGGATTGCGCGGGCACGGACCCTTCAGGGCCCGACTGCTACAGCGTCGGCGGTGTCGGCTCAGCCAGGGCGAAGATAATGGACCGCCCAGGCTCAGACAACAAACCGCCCAAGGCGGCGATCGCGCGGCCGCGCCCCGGCGAAGTATTCCAGGCGCCAGCCAGAATCGAGATTGTGGTAGCAGCATACGATAGGGACGGGCGCGTGGAGAAGGTCGAGTTTTACGCCGACGATGTGAAGATCGGAGAGCAACTGGCGACAAATCCCACGGGAGGTATCGAGAGTGGCGATGAGCAGACATTCACTATCGAATGGGACGGCGCTTCCGTGGGCAAGCATGTGCTGACCGCTAAAGCGTACGATAACGAAGGAGCGCCCGGTGTCACGAAGCCCGTGATGATCGCTGTGATCGAGCACAGTCTCCCTCCGTATGTGAACATCGTGGCAATCGACCCATTCGCGGCCGAGGGCGCCGGCGACGCTAGCCCCAACACCGCCACATTCCGGATCAGCAGGACCGGGGCTACTGGGGATGCGCTGATGGTGTTCTATGCGATTAGTGGCAGCGCCGAGAACGGCGTGGACTATGAGGGTATCGAGACTACGGTCACCATCCCGGCTGGCAGCAGTTCGGCGACCGTTGTGATTAAACCACTCGAGGACGAACTAACAGAGCGATTCGAGACCGTGGTGCTGACACTCGAGACGGCCCCAATTCTGGGCCCCATTGAGCCATATCGGGTCGGATCGCGCAGCCGCGCCGGGGCGGTAATCGCGGACAAAGACTGGCCCGGCCAGCTCGGGCGCGACGCTCGCGATGGCTCGCTTCACGTCTCTTTGGGAGGAGAAAACGGAATGCCGTATCGAATCGAGGCATCCGACGACCTCGTCAATTGGTTCCCGGTGGGCGAAGGCATTGTTAACAACGGGCGCGTTCACTACGTCGAGCCTGGATTATCCGAGGCGCGCTGCAAGTTCTACCGGGTCCGGCCTATCGCTGCCGCGGCGCTCGACTTTGGCGATTAAGCTGAGTTGGCTCAGCACGGGCACTCGCTCCGCACGCCGCTCGCACTTGTGGGCGGCGTGCCCCTATTTGACATGTACGAACATACGCCGTTCCATCTGAAAGGCCGCTCATCTCTTGTCACTGGGGGCACGCGCGGCCTTGGCAAGGCCATGGCGCGAATCCTGGCTCAGGCAGGCGCCGAAGTCGCCATTTGCGGTCGTAATGCAGCGCAGGCCTCGGCGTCTGCGGCGGAAATCTCGCGAGAAACTGGCGCCCGCGTTGAACCGCTCGTGGCTGACGTTGGCAACCGTGCCCAAGCCGAGCGACTCGCCGCTGAGGCCATTGAACGGCTGGGCAAGGTTGACATTCTCATCAGCAACGCGGGATGGAATATCCCCGAGCCCGTCGAGTCCATCCGGGACGAGGACTGGGACGCGCTTGTCGAGTTGAATGTGACAAGCTCGATGGTTCTGACACGCGCGCTGGCGCCCGGAATGAAAGAGCGCTGCTGGGGCCGTATCGTTTACACATCGTCCGTGATGGCGCTGGCGACCACGGGCGACCGCGTCGCTTACAGCGCGACCAAGTCGGCCCTTCACGGAATGGTGAAGGCGAACGCGCTGCATCTGGGCCCGTATGGCATTACTGTCAACTGCATCGCACCTGGCCCATTCGCCACGGAGATGCCGATGTCGATTCTGAGCGAGGATCAAAAACAGCGGTTTGCTGAGCGCACGGCAGTTGGCCGCTGGGGACTACCCGATGAACTCGCCCCCGCCGCGCTGCTTCTTGCCAGCGACGCTGGGAGCTACATCACCGGCAGTGTGCTTGTTGTGGACGGAGGCGCTACCGTGAGGATGTTCTGAGCCGGGGGTTTGCGTCCCGCTGGAGGATCAAGGACCGGGCCGTGCGAGGTTTTCGCCGCCCAAAGCGAGCACTCCGAACCGCAGGACCACCGCCACGCTGATGTACGTTAAGACGTCCTCCTCCCAAACTCGTTCGACCGAGCCAGCCGCGGCGCCGCCGATGACCAGAGCGAATTCAGAGCGGACCGCCGGACAGACAACCACGACCGGTTGCCAGTCCTCCTCTTATCCGTGTGATCCGTGTCATCCGTGGTTCATTGCTGGCACGGTGCTCAACCACGGGTTACCTCAGTAGCGGTAGTGCTCGGGCTTATAGGGCCCTTCTATTGGGACGCCGATGTAATCAGCCTGCTTGCGAGTAAGCCGCGTGAGTTTGACGCCAATCTTCTCCAGATGCAGGCGTGCTACTTCCTCGTCCAGCTTCTTTGGAAGGCGATAGACGCCGATCGGCCGGCTGATCTTGTTAGTCCACAGGTCCATCAGAGCCAGGCACTGGTTGGTGAAGCTGTTGCTCATGACGAAGCTCGGATGACCTTCGGCACAGCCGAGATTGACAAGACGCCCCTCCGCAAGCATGTATATGCTGCGCCCGTCCGGCAAATCATACCGGTCCACTTGCGGCTTGATGTTGACCTTCTTAACGCCGGGGTGGTTGTTGAGTGGATCGACTTGAATCTCGTTGTCGAAGTGGCCGATGTTTCATACGATCGCCTGGTCCTTCATCCGGAGCATGTGATCGAGCGTGATCACATCGCAATTGCCGGTTGCCGTCACGTAGATGTCCG
Source organism: Verrucomicrobiia bacterium (assembly GCA_034677645.1). Lineage (GTDB taxonomy): Bacteria > Verrucomicrobiota > Verrucomicrobiia > Limisphaerales > J093 > JAAYVR01. The sequence continues at coordinate 19,452 of JAXDCU010000602.1, read as the reverse complement.
CTTCACCGAGTGTCTCCTCGATAAGTGTCACCTCGAACCCCTCCATCGCCGCCTGCAGGGCATTGATCGGGTCAACTTCAGTGACGAGCACTCGACAGCCAAAACCGCGCAGGCTGTGCGCGCAGCCCTTCCCGACATCGCCGTACCCGCAGACAACGGCGGTCTTGCCAGCGATCATCACGCCCAGGGCGCGCTTGAGCCCGTCAGCCAACGACTCGCGGCAGCCGTACAGATTGTCGAACTTGGATTTCGTGACCGAGTCATTGACGTTGATGGCCGGGACAAGGAGCTTGCCGGCCTCGAACATTTGATAGAGGCGGTGGACGCCGGTTGTGGTCTCCTCCGACACTCCCTTCCACTCCTTGGCGGCGGCAGTGAACCAACCGGGCCGATCCGTGGCGCAGCGTTTCAGCAGGTTCTTGATCACCTGTTCCTCGCGACTCGCGGAGGGGGTGTTGACCCAATCGCTGCCTTGTTCCATCTCGTACCCCTTGTGAAGCAGAAGCGTCGCGTCACCGCCATCGTCCACCACCAGCTCTGGGCCTTTCCCGCCGGGATGCGTCAAGGCCGAGAGGGTGAAATCCCAGTACTCGTCGAGACTCTCGCCTTTGAATGCGAACACCCTGATGCCGGCACTGGCGATTGCGGCGGCGGCATGGTCCTGAGTGCTGAAAATGTTGCAGCTCGCCCAACGGACCGACGCGCCAAGTTTGACCAGTGTCTCGATCAGCACCGCCGTCTCAATGGTCATGTGCAATGAGCCGGTGACCCGCACGCCTGCCAGCGGCCTGACCGGGCCGTGCTTGGCGCGTACAGCCATCAGGCCGGGCATTTCCTGTTCGGCAACACCGATTTCCTTCCGGCCCGCGTCGGCCAGCGAGATATCTTTGACAAAGAAATCGCTCTTGTTGCTATTGGCTTTGGCCTTTCGAGGCACGGCGCCGATAAGCCCCGTGCGCGGTGAGTTTTGGGTGATCGTTGGCATGCTAGTATAACGATAAAACGATACGCGTGAAGTCTCGGTTGAATCAGGGGAGAGTGGCACTCTGGCGTAACCGAACTCGGCATGTGAGACACGGGGAGTCCGCGGCTCGACATACACCTCGCCCCAGCAAGGCTGACCGATTACGTATGATGGCCTGTTTCACTTCACTGCTCTCTTGAGCGCCGCGACCTTGTCTGTTCGCTCCCACGTGAGGTCGGGGTCGTCCTTGCCGAAGTGGCCGTAGTTCGTGGTTTTCGCGTAGATTGGGCGCAGGAGGTTGAGCTGATTGACGATGTTGGCGGGTTTGAAGCTGAAAACCCTGCGGGCGGCTTCAGCCAACACAGTGTCGCTGACAGTGCCGGTGCCGAAAGTGTCGACGGTCACTGACACTGGGTCGGGATAGCCAATGGCGTACGCGACTTGAATTTCGCACCGGGCGGCCAAGCCAGCCGCCACGATGTTCTTGGCCACGTAACGACCCATGTATCCGCCGCTCCGGTCCACTTTCGACGGGTCCTTGCCGCTAAAACAACCGCCGCCGTGCCGTCCCATGCCGCCGTAGCTGTCAACGATGATCTTTCGTCCGGTCAAACCGGTGTCGCCCTGGGGGCCGCCGGTGACAAAACGACCGGTTGGATTGACGAGATATACTGTATCCGAAGTGAGCAGACCTGGAGGCAGCACCTTGCGAATCACATTACGTATGATGAAATCCTCGATCCGCGAGTGCCGGACATCAGGCGTGTGCTGGGTCGAAACAACCACGTTGGCGACTCGCACGGGCCGACCGTCCACGTACTCGACCGTGACTTGACTCTTGGCGTCGGGGCGAAGCCAGGGAACCGCGCCTGACTTGCGAATGCGCGTCAGTTCGCGTCCTAGCCGGTGGGCGAACATGATTGGGGCGGGCATCAGTTCCGGCGTTTCGTCGCACGCGTAACCGAACATTAGTCCCTGGTCGCCCGCGCCCTGTTCGGCTTTCTTCTTACCCTCGGCTTTCCGGGCGTCCACGCCCTGGGCGATGTCCGAGGATTGGCCGGTGATACACACGTGGACGAAAACTTTGTCCGCATGAAACACATCGTCGCTGTTTGTGTATCCGATGTCGCGGATTGCCTGACGGGCGATGCCGACGAAATCGATGACGTCGGAGGGATTCCTGCCCTTGAGACCCGGAATGGTGATTTCGCCACCGACGATGACGAGATTGGATTTGGCATAGCATTCACAGGCCACTCGGCTACGGCGATCGCGGCGGAGACAGGCGTCGAGCACATAGTCCGAGATGAGATCGCAGACCTTGTCGGGATGACCTTCGCCGACGGACTCGGATGAGAATAGGTAACGTTGGCTCATGACATTTGGTTGTAGTGGGTGGCGTTTGCTAATTCGGATGTTTGTGTTTGTAGCCAGGTTTTTCACATTGACATATCGCGATGCGATGATATGTGAGGTGCCACCCACGTCAACTGGGAAATTTACCATGACTGATATCTTGCGGGCGCTCCGAGCGTTGGCGGACCCCACCCGGCTGAGAATCCTCGCTCTGCTCGAGAAGGAGGAAATCTCCGTTCAGGAGGTGCAGGAAATAACGGGTCTGGGTCAGTCGCGTATTTCCACGCACCTTGGCCAATTGCGCGCCGCTGGCCTGCTCCAGTCCCGGCGAGCAGGGAGGCGCACGTTCTACCGGCTGGCGCACGCGGCCGGAACGTCCGTGGCCGGGCTTTTGTCTTATGTGGTGAGCGGCGCGCGTCAGTTGCCCGAGCAAGCGTCGGACCAGGCGGGCTTGCGCAATATCTTGGGGCGGCGACAGGACCAGGCACAGGTGTTTTTCAATCAGGTGGCGGGGAGGTTCGATCGCAGCTATGGGCCGGGGCGGTCCTGGCAGGCGCTGGGCCAGATGCTGCTTCGCATGTTGCCACCGTTGGCCGTGGCCGACCTGGGATCAGGAGAGGGCCTGGTGAGCGAACTGCTGGCTCGCCGTTGCAGGCGCGTGATCGCCGTCGATAATTCCGAGAGGATCGTCGCCTTCGGCGCGGCCAAAGCGCGCAAGAACGGACTCAAAAACCTCGAATTCAGACTGGGCGACCTCGAAAACCCGCCAATCAGACAGTCCAGTGTGGACGTGGTAATCCTGAGCCAGGCACTGCACCACGCCGCGGACCCCCGTCGCGCTCTGCGTAGCGCGCACCGCATCCTCAAGACGCCCGGCCAGGTTTTGGTGTTGGACCTGCTGCGCCACGAATTCGATCAGGCGCGAGAGTTGCACGGTGACACTTGGCTGGGCTTTGCCGAGGGCGAACTTCAGGGCTGGCTCGAAGAAGCCGGTTTCAGGCGGATAGAGATCGCCGTGGTCGCGCGGGAGGAACAACCGCCTCATTTCCAGACCCTCCTCGCCACGGGCCAGAAGTAGCGGTCACTGTCTGAGAAACTTGGCGACTGCCTCCGTGCGCGTGCGGACCTGGAGCTTCTCGTAAATGCGGCGGATGTACGTGTGAACTGTCTCGTAGCTAATGCCGAGTTTGTCCGCGATCTCCTTGTAAAGAAAACCCTCACTCAGGCAGTTGAGCACCTCTTGTTCGCGAGCAGACAGGTTCTCGGTCGGCTGGGTCGAAGTCCCCGTGCGCTGGAAAGATTGAACGACCTTGCGCGCGATATGGGCGGTCATGGGCGAGCCGCCGCTTTGCACTTCGCGGATCGCGGCGAGCAGTTCGTCCCGTGACGTCCTCTTAAGCAGATAACCAGCTGCGCCGGCGGCCAGCGCGTTGAATATGTTGTCCGTGTCCTCGTACACGGTCAGCATGAGCACCTGGGTTTGTGGAAGGAGCGGCTTAAGGCGGTGGACGCATTCGACCCCGCTCATGCCGGGCAGGTTGATGTCCATGAGCACGACATCGGGTGCGATTTGCTCAAGTTCCGTGAGAGCCTGTTCGGCCGTTGAGTGCTGGCTCAGGCAACGGAAACCCTCCGCGCGGTTGATAACTCTGACCAGCGTGGCGCGCAACCGATCGTTGTCTTCTACTATGGAGACGGTGATGGGCAATGCCATTTGTCGTCGTATTGCGGCGTGAACCTTACGCCTTGACCATTGGTAGCCTATTCACTGGCCGCGCGTCAATTAGGCTCGTCGTCCCCTAATCATCGCCTGTCCGGCGATGTTTTTTCTTTTCATGTGGGCCGCGGCGCACTATTCCATGGTTAGCGCGCGTCCGTAGCTCAATTGGATAGAGCTTCTGACTTCGGATCAGAAGGTTGCAGGTTCGAGTCCTGCCGGACGCGCCACTAATAGCCAAGTACTTATAGAACAAACTCCCCTCTCTGATACGACTTTTGTATACTGCGATTGGATACTGCTTCATGTCGAGCAGCAGGAAATCGAAGCGCAAGGCAAAGCCGACTCCGAGCCAAGTCCAGCTTTGGACCAAAGCCCCTTTCACCAATCTGGTCCGCTACCACAATCCTGCCACGGCCATCAAGCGGGTCAGCGTGCGGCCCAAGAGGCTTACGCTGCCAGGCTTCAACCAGTTTACCCAGTTCGTGCAAGCGATGGAATCGGCTGGCGGCCGTGATTCCCGAAACTGCGTCGAATTGGTGCATTTCCTGGCCTTCGGCGGGTTCAGACTTGGGGAGGCCGCCAACATCGCCTGGACCGACTGCAACTTCACCAAAGGCGAGATCACCGTCCGTGGCGAGGCTGAGACTGGCCTCGTTAGCGGCGCAACGAACGTGAACTCGATTCCCACCTCGCCCCGACTCTTTCGCATTTCACCACCCTCCTTTGGCATGGACCCGAGCGCACAGAATCCCTTATGATGGCAGAACCTTGTCGGCCAGGTCAGCAGGCCTGGCCGACACGCGAGAAGTGCCCATCGTGAAATCGATTTGGGACGGACAGAGACGGAAACCATGAAACTGAGACTGCCGACCCTCGGCTCACGTGCGACCACCGGAGTCATTTTTTTCTGCTTGAGTTCACTTCCGGCGGGCGCAACACCCCGTTCGCTCGGTGATTTGACTGGTCCGTGGCAACTCCTGGTCGACGATGCCTTGATCGCGGAGAAGAACGAGGTCGTGCGGGTCTACCATCCGTTTGAAAAGGACCCGCGCAATCCGGTGTTGATCGCTAACCGGCCGTGGGAAGGGCAGATCGTCTATCTTTACGGCACGGTGCTCCCCAACGAAACAGGCCCGGGTTACCGGATGTGGTATCACAGTTACGATGGGGAGTATCGCAACCTCTATGCGACGAGCCTCGACGGCGTCGCTTGGCAGAAACCCGACCTGGGGCTCGTGACGTTCAACGGTTCCAAGGCGAACAACCTCTTCCTGCGCCGCACTGCGGAGGATCATTTGCCGCAGGTCATTCACACGCCTTGGGAAACGGAACCGGCGGCTCGCTACAAGCTGGTCAATTTCGACTACGGCCGCACGCCGCCGAACCACCTCAACAGCGGTTTCTATGGCGCGACCTCCGCCGACGGCATCGTCTGGCACGACGTAGCGGACAATCCCGTTCTGCCCGACCCCGGCGATGTGGGGAACTTTGTCTGGGACGCCCATCGGCAGCGCTATCTCGGGTATCCGAAGGTTTTTGCGAACGTTCGCGGGTTCAGCCGGCGGTCCGTGGGCTTCTCCAGCACGGTTGACTTCGCGCATTGGCCGGCGGCGCAACTCATCCTCACGCCCGACGAGCTGGACGACTCCTGGACGGCCGGTGGCGGGCAGCGCACCGAGTTTTACGGCCTGAGCGGTTTCGCATACGAAGCGGGCTACCTGGGTTTCCTCTGGGTTTTCCACATCACCGACGGCAATAACGACGGGCCGATCCACTGCGAACTGGTGAGCAGTCGCGACGGCATGAGCTGGACGCGACAGGCGGTCCAAGCCGGGCGACGAGTGCCCATGCTGGCGCTGGGCGCGCCGGGTCTTTGGGACGACGGGATGGTCTTCACCCCGAACCATCCGCTGGTGGAAGGCGACACGATCAAGTTGTGGTACGGCGGCTTCGGCACAACGCACAATCAGCCGGGCGTGACCGAGTCGGCCTCGATTGGATTGGCGACCCTGCGCAAGGACGGCTTTGCCTCCCTGGACGCCGGCAGTGCCATCGGCACGGTGACGACCAAGCGGTTCGAGGCCCTGCGCGGTGAGTTGCGCGTGAACGTGTGCGCCACCAACGGCTGGCTCCGCGTCGAAGTGCTCGACCGCAATGGCGCGGTGCTGCCGGGCTACAGTCGCGCCGACTGCGTTCCCGTGCGAACAAACAGCGTCGATGCGTTGGTGACGTGGGCTGACCACCACGCGCTGCCCGTCGCGGAGGGGCCGCTGCGGCTGCGGTTTGTCCTGCAAAACGCCTCGCTCTACTCGTTCAAGGCCGGTGAGACGGCGGACCTGGGCCTCGAGACCGGGCTGAATCTGCTCTACGATTTCGAGGGTGACACCGGCCTGGTGGTGAACGACAAGCTCGGCCCGCACGACGGCACACTGAGGAACGCCGTGCAATGCGATGCCGCGCCAGGCTACGCGCTGTTCGGCTCTCAGTCCGCGCGCTTCGACGCGCCGCAGCTTTCGACCGAGCCGAACAGCACGGTGGAAATCCCCGAGACGACCCAGCTCGGTCCCGCGTTCACCTTGGCGGCGTTCATCCGCTCGTCCAACACGAGCTACACCCGACTGTTCACTTCCTACGACGGAGCTGGGCCCGTGCTTGCCGGAGAACTGGTCTTTGCCTTCGACCCGAGCGGGGCGATTGTGCCGGGGCTCTACTTGAACATCCGAGGCGAAGTGACACAGACGCCCTCAGTATCCTTGGCCCTGGCGACGCCCGGCTACCATCACGTGGCGATGACCTTCGACCATGGCGCGGTGGCCCTGTATTTGGACGGCGCGCCGGTCACGTTGACGAGGCCAACGCTGCCGATCACCCAGGTGATCGGACCGCGTAACCTGCGTTTTGGCGAGGATAGCGGCGGCGTGGTGGGCAACGAACAGTTCCTGGGCAGCGCGGATGAGTTGCTGGTGCTGGGCCGAGCGCTGGGCGCGCACGAGGTAGCGGCCATCGCGGCTTCCGGCGTGAGAGGGAATGTGGCCCCTGGCGCCGGCGAGCGCGCTATCCTGTACGACTTCGAGGACGATAGCGCAGTCAATATCACCGACAAGTTCACTTCCGACGGTGCCCAGAACGGCCTCGTCCACAACAACGCGCGGGTCGATGAAGCGCAGGGCAACGCGCGGTTCGGCGTTCGTTCAGCAGTATGGGCTGCACCCCTGTTGTCCAGTCCGTTCAACGCCATCGACGTCGGACCGGTGGGAAGTCTCGGCAGCACGTTCACCTTAGCGGCGTCCGTGCGCGTGCCCGGTGGCGGGCAAACGGCCGGCGGTTTGACGCGGCTCTTCAGCACGTACAGCGGCAGTGGCAGCGCGGCCGGGCGGCTGATTTTCGATTTCGATCCCGAGGCCAGTGTCAGCGGGATCGGCCTGCGGCTCTTGCTGCCGGATGGGACGGAGGTCATCTCGGATGCAACCTTCTCCGTGAACACGCGGCATCACTTGGCGGCGGTCTACGACTCGGGCGGCATCACACTCTACCTCGATGGCAGCCCCGTCGCCTCCGGCACCACGACCGGGGCGGTGGATCTTGGTGCCTTTCCGCTGCGCATCGGCGAGGACTTGGATGGGCCGGTGAACGAGCAATTCGTCGGCGCCCTCGACGATGTCCTTGTGCTGAACCGGGCGCTGAGCGATGCGGAGATGCAACAACTCGCCACGACGGGCGTGGGAGGCGTACTCACCGTCCGCGTGACCAGCGCGAGGCTGAGCGGGCCGAACTTGGTAGTGGAGTGGGAGGGCGGTTTCGATGGGGTCTTCGGCATTCAACAAACGGGCAGCCTGTCCGTGCCCGCCTGGATGAGCCTCACCAACACAAGTTCACGCAGCGCGACGCTCGCGCGTTCGGGCGCGGCCTTTCTGAGAGTGACGCAATGAGGCGGACCTCTATGATCACGCGTTAGCCCAAGTTGGCCAGCCGGCCGGGCGCTTGGGGACGTTATTTGGCCATGTATTTCGCCCCCAAGCCACATGCAGGGAAACAACCCGGCAGGCATCGAGCAATGAAGCACACACCGGCATGGGCCAGATGTTGCACCGGCTGTTGACTCTCTGTCGTTTCCCATCACAGCGAACGTTGACGTTGAATGAGAGTGAATGAAGTGTGTCCAGCTTGCTCGGACTCACTCGTATGCCATGGGCAAGTGAGACATCGAAGCGCCGTGAACGGCGCGCTCTGGCGCGGTGGCCTGAAGCCGCGGCTCACACCGACCTGATTTCCTGGCGCATGAAGACGACGTAGGAGAGGCCGAAGCAAATCAGGGTGAGAGCCGCCAGCAATGTCAGATATGGCCAAACCACGAGGATCGACTGGTCAAGAGGCAGCGGGTTCTGGAACCGCTCGAGTGAGAGCCGCTCCATCAGTCCCGTGAGGACGAGGTTGCTGCGCGAGCGGCGGTAAGGGTCGAGGATGGTTGAGGTCGCCTGCGAATAGAGCACCGCCGGCGAGGCGAGGCTGGCGGCATCGGCCACGCGCCTGTTGGCCACAACCTCCTCAGTGTCGCGCGGGTTATTTATGGGCGAGACCGCATCGGCCACCAGGTCCGAGGCGAAGCCGATGAAGAACGAGAAGAATATCCACAACGCAACCGCCGCCAGCGCGGACGTGGCCAGGGACCGGAACAGAATCGAGAACAGGATCGCCAGTCCCAGCCAGAACGACACGTAGGCGATGCTGACAATCAGGTAGATGACCAACCGGCCAATCTCCTCCTGGCCCGGAACAACGCCCACGGTCATCAACCCCATCCCGGCAAGGAGCAGCATCAGACTCAGCAAAGCAACTGCCACGGTTATCACCCCAGCCAGGAACTTGCCGTTGATAACCGCGTCGCGAAAGATCGGCTGGGACACCAGCTTTGCCAGCGTCCGATGCTGCCGCTCGCGGTTGATAGCGTCGAAGCCCATGATGATCCCCAGCAGCGGTCCGAAGAAGGCGATGAACTGGACCAAGGAAAAGAACCGGCCGGGCGTCGAGAACAACAGCAGGAAGACCTGGGAAGGTTTGGACATTCCCTCGAGCGCCTCGCGCACGTTTGTGGCAGCCATGTAGGTTGACACCAACGCAACCATGAGAATGAGGCAGAGCAGAATCAGAAAGCGGGCCGAACTGAAGTGGTCGGCCAGCTCCTTGCGACAGATGGTCCACATGACTCAGGTCTCCTTGAAGTAGCGCATGTAAATCTCTTCGAGGCTGGGGCCGGCATCGCCGAGTTCGCGTTTAGCCAATTCCTTGATCGTTCCCAGCGCGACAAGCTTGCCCTTGATCATAATTCCCACACGTGAGCAAATGCGTTGCACCTGCTCGAGTTGATGCGACGAGAGCATGACCGTCATGCCGCGGTCGCGGCTTAACGATACGATCAGGTCGAGCATCTTGTTAGTGCCATCGGGGTCAAGGCCGAGTGTGGGTTCGTCAAGGATGAGCAGTTTAGGGTCTTTGACGAGCAGTTCGGCGATCCCAAGCCGCTGCCGCATGCCGCGGGAATATGCGCCCACCAGCTTGTCATCCTCGCCGTCGAGGCCAACCGTCGTAAGAGCCATGGCGACCTGCGCGCGGGCTTTGTCCTCTGGCAATTGGTTCAGTCGCGCCATGTAACGCAGGTTCTCCGCGCCAGTCAGGTCGTCATAGAAGCCGACGTTTTCCGGGAGGTATCCCACATGCCGCTTGATCTCGAGCGGATCGTGCGCGGGATCAAAGCCAAGAACACGAGCGGTCCCGGACGTCGGCTCGGTAAGCCCCAGAAGCATTAGAATCGTGGTGGTCTTGCCGGCGCCGTTGGGGCCCAGAAAGCCGAAAATCTCGCGTTCGAGAATCTCGAACGTCAGGCCGTCCACGGCGGTTTGCCGGCCATAGCGGCGTGTGAGTCCTTCAGTGTGAATGATAGCGGCCATAATCAACGCCTACCCAGCACTCGGAAGGTCGCCGCGAGCCCGCCGATTACGACCACGATGATCGCCACTCCAATCCAACCCCAGGCCGATGCCGCTTTTATTGTGACGCGGAACTCAGTTTCCTGATTCGATTTCTCGCCTTCGGTCTGGATGCTCACGGAGTAATCGCCAACCATCGACTCCTGAGCCGGTGTGATCGTGACTTCGGTTTGCTGGACCGCGCCAGGCTCAACGTTTTCGAGCTTCTCCGGTTTGAACTCAACCTTCCAGTTCTCCGGTTTGAACGCGGAGAATGTGACTTCGCGCTGTGCCGCTGAGCCGGTGTTTTTGACCAGCAACGTGACGCTGGCCGTTTTTCCGCGTTCGGTCACGACTGATAGCAGGCCGCTGGGCGTGCCCGACTTCAGACCGTAAGTCCCGGTGAGCACGACCTTGAGTTCCTTCTCAGCCCTCGCTTTGGGCGACTGCACTTCCACCTTGAAATCGTATTCACCAGCCTGGGCGTTGTAGGGGGGCGTCACCTCCATTTCAACGGTCTTGCTCGAAGCCGCGGTGATCTGAAGTGAACTTATCTGCTTCGACTCGTACGCCGGCTTGAACGATGTCTCCCACCCCTGCGGCGCCGTGGCGCGGAAGCTGAACACCGCGTCCAGACCGGTGTCGTTGCGCACGTCGAGCGAGAACTGAAACTTGTCGCCAGACGGGCCGCGCAGCGTGGGATAGGAAGTGTCGATGCTTATTCGCTCGGCCGCCTGTTGTGCCGAGACGACTTTGACCGTGATGGCCGAAGTTTGCGTGAGCGCGCCATCGGCGGAACTCGCCTTGATGGCAAACCGGTAGGTGCCGGGAGGCAACTTCTTCATCTCCTTGTCGGCCGGCTTACCGCTTAGCGTGAGCGTCTGTTCTTCGTTCGAAGCCACAAACACGCCGCTGACGAGCGTGCTGTAGCGTTTGACCTCGGCTTCCCAGTCCTTGGGCTTCTCAGTGATCTCGACCAGCACGGTCTCATCGCTGCGTCCGCGGTTCTTGACTACGAGGTCGACACTGAAACTGTCGTCGGGGCCCAGAGTCACGCCTGGGTATTGGAGCGCGGCGGTGATTTGCCGCGCTGGCAGGTTGGGGTTGGACTCCTTGTCGGCCGCGGTTGCCATCCAGACGGCGGCCGTGGTGGTCATGATCAGATTCGCCAAGACTTGCAGTTTCCGCATTTGCATAAGGCTATTTAGCTACTTGGAGCGACGACGCACGTTGCCACACGGCATCTGGCGCGCCCATTAGGCAATCGTTGCTCAATTCAGGGGTTGTTTTTTCGACAAATCTGCCGCCTTTGTCAAGGGCATGTGCGAAGGCCGAACTGGATGAGTTTGTCATGCATCTTGAGCCGCGTTATGCCCAGCCACCGCGCCGCCTTGGCCTGGTTGCCCTGCGCCAGGCTGATCGCCTGAGAAAACAACTCCGGCTCAAGATCGGCGATCATCTTCCAGTACGCGTCCTGGACCTCGCCGCGCTGTGCGCGCGCAAGCAACTCCGCAATGTAGCTAGAGATTGTCTGGGCGTCGGCTTTGGACGGTTTTGCGTTGCGCGCCAGCGCTTGCTGGAGATGTTCAACGGAGATGGCAAGCGGTCGTGCCAGGAGCATGGCTTGGCGGACGACGTTTTCGAGTTCCCGCACGTTACCAGGCCAATTCTGGGTTTGCAGCCAGGAGATCGCCTCAGGCTGAATTGCCGGACAGGCTACCGCCAGGTCGCCGGCGTGGCGCGCGATAAAGTGCCGCACCAGATCGGGAATATCATGAATGCGCTCCCGCAACGGTGGCAAGCGGAGCGTGACCACGCTCAGTCTGTAGAACAAGTCCTCGCGGAATTCCTTCATGCTGATCGCCGCTTCGAGGTCTTGATGTGTCGCTGCCAACACGCGCGCATCGACTGGTATGAGTTCATCGCCCCCCAGCCGCTGGATGCATCGCTCCTGCAGCACGCGAAGTAGTTTGGCCTGCGTGGTCATGGAGAGATCGCCAACTTCGTCCAGGAAGATCGTGCCATCATGTGCCTGTTCGAATCGCCCGATACGCTTGGTGTGGGCTCCGGTGAAAGCTCCGCGTTCATGGCCAAAGAGCTCGCTCTCGAGGAGTGTCTCGGGGATCGCAACGCAACTTACCGCGATGAACGGCTTGCCGGCTCTGTCGCTGTGCTGGTAGAGAGCGCGGGCCACCAATTCTTTGCCTGTGCCTGTCTCACCGCGGATGAGCACCGTGACCGGTGTTGCGGCGACTCGGCCGATCTGTTTGTACACATCCTGCATTGCGCGGCTGCTGCCAATCAAGGCGGCCCGTGCGACGCGTGATTCCCCCAGTTCCACCGGTTCGGTCATTCGCTGCGAATGCGCGACAGCCGCGGCGACCAAGTCAAGCAGTTCCTCTGGTTCGCAAGGTTTCAGGAGGTATTCGTAGGCTCCAAGCTTGGTGGCTTCGATTGCGGTCTCGGTGGTGCCGTGGGCGGTCATCATGATGATTGGCAGCCTCGGCTTCGCCGCGTGCAATTGCGAGACCAGGACCAAGCCGTCCAGTCCAGGGAGCTTCAGGTCGGTGAGCACAACGTCGTATTCTTCGCGTTGGCTGCGAGCCAGCCCTTCGTCACCGCGCGCGGCCAACTCGACCTCGTAACCTTCGCGGCGCAGCAGCTTCCGCAGGATGGTTGCCAGTCGAAGGTCGTCTTCAATGATCAGGATTCTGCCTGGCATGTGAAGGATTGCAGGGCAGCACGACCTGGAACGTCGTGCCGCGATTGAGTTGGGTTTGGAATTGGAGCAGACCGCCGTGTTTTTCGATGATGCGCTCGGACACCGGCAAACCCAAGCCAGTGCCTCCCGCCTTCGTCGAGAAGAACGGATCGAACAACCTGCCTTGGACATCAGGTTGGATGCCCCGCCCGGTGTCGGCCACTTCCAGAATCACCGCCTGGTTGTTCTTGCCTCCGAACCTGGCGGCCCCATGCTGGCCTCGAAGCGTGACGGTGCCGCCGCCATCGGTGCTATCCGCCGCGTTCTGGACTAGGTTGATGAGCACCTGCTCGATCTGCTGTCTGTCAGCGCACACCCAGAGACGATCGCTGGGTTCCACGACTAGGCAGACACCGCGCGATTGCAGCGCTGGCCGGAGGAGTTCCCCCACCGTCTGGAGCATCTGGTCCGCCGCGACCTCCGCCATCGCAGGCTCTGAAGGCCGCGCGAACTGGAGGAAGTCCTTGATGATGCGTTCAAGGCGGTTGATTTCGTCACCGATGACCAGGACATCTTCGTGGCTGGCGAAATCCGATGGCAGCGATTCTCTGAGACTAAACAGGCGGAACTTCAGCGAGGCAAGCGGGTTTCGGATTTCGTGGGCGACGCCGGCGGCCAAGGTTCCCAGCGAAGCAAGTTTCTCCTGGCGTTCCAGAACGGTGCGCGTCTCGGTGAGTTGGTGCCGAAGGGGGGCGACAGTCGCGCGGTATGCCAGCACAAACATCAACATGGCGAACACAGCCAGAAGCAGCATTGTGATGAGCGACGCCTGCCAGAGTCCGTCCAGTGTGCGGTACGATGCGTCAAGGAAACCCTTCCAGGAAACCTTCTGCGCCTGTATCAGACGCTCCGTCAAATCCAGAACCGGCGCCGAGATTTCCCTAATGTGCTCCGACACTTCGGACGCCGACTCGCGGCGCACGGCTCGAACGCTAGTTTCCAGCAGCGGCACAGCGCTTCTCAAGTAACTCTTGAAAGCCACTCCGATTTGGTCCGCCAACTGGCGCTCCATCTGCGTACCGAGCAACGGCTTGGTTCGCGAAAGCAAGCTGCTCATGGCTTGGGCCTCGGCGTGAAAACTATTTCTTTCCTCACGCTCAGCCCTTGAAAGCTGGAAGCGGAGCAGTGCGCTGTTCATGTGTTCGAGGCCGTTGCGAAGGTGCAGCCCGAGGTAGAAACTCTCCGCTTCCATTGTCACGAATTCGTTCCGCAATTGTCGCAGTCGGGCCCAGGTGCTGCTGACGTGCCAGGTGAGCAGGCCGACCCCAAGCAGCGAAACCAGCGTCAGACCAGCCAACCGCCAAGGCGCCGACACCTTTCGCCCAGTGCTCCTTTCGCGCACACCACTGCAACAATTTGTGGCACTCATTCCGCGCGTCTTTAGCTTCTCATACGTGTAAGTACTTGAAAAGAGCCTCGTCTACCGCGTTCTTCGTCTGTTGGCATGCCATTGGCTTCTAGCCGAGTGAATCATAATGCTGGAATCATGCGCGTCGAGCCCAAGTGACACAGAGTGCCAACAACGTCCCATTACCGACGGGAATAAGCAACGCTTCAAGCTCCGTATTCGGTTCCACGACGGTTGCCCAAAGGAACCGTTCGCACTGGGCCCAATAACTACGGTGGCCCCTCACACCGGCATGGCCACCGCAATCCACCGTCACCAATGCGAGCACGTGATGGATGGCGAGCCAATCGTGAAGTTGGCATTGCACTGTGGACCTCCCGCACCCAGGACATACTTGCGCATCATTATCCCTCGCTCCACACCATGAACAAAAACTTGCTCCACGCACTTGGCAGAATAACTTGGCTCTCAGCCGCTGTCACTCGATCCAGGATGAACATGACACCCACAAGCACCGCTGAAACGCAATACACCACTGTAATCTCACGCATTATTTCACTTCCGGCCGCGTGCATGAGAGCGATGCCCGGCCACTTCCTCATCAGGCGCGGTTTTCGGCTTGGAAACCGTATGGTCGCAATCGCGCTTGTCCTGACAGGGGTGTGGACCAATGCAGCGCTCGTTGTCAATGAGGTGTGCTACGACAACTCATCCCTGGCGGACGAGACGGGCGACACAAGTTCCGACTGGATTGAGCTCTACAATTCAGGTCCGAGCAGCATTAACGTGCTCAACTACGGCGTGGGCGACGCCAACCCATATGAGGAGGCCAAAGGCGTCCGATTGCCTAACTACGCGATTCCGCCCGGCGGATTCCTGGTCGTCTTCGCCAATTCAGACCTCGCGGAGTCCACAGCATGGACGAACGCCCCGAACATCGCCCTGATATCACCCAACGCGACATGGAAATACTCCACGTCAGCGAGCGCTCCGCCGGCAGGGTGGAAGAACATGGCTTATGACGACACAACATGGCAAACAGGGATGGCGCCTTTGGGCTACAACGACGCCAAGCTGAACATGGACTGCGCGACTGTTTTGAGTTACGGCAACGACCCGCGGAACAGGTATCCGGCGGCGTATTTCCGCAAGACATTCGACGCCGTCAACCCAGCCGTGATCACAGGCCTGGTCGTTCAGGCGCGCGTCAATGACGGCATGGTGGTTTATCTGAACGGGAAGGAAATACTGCGCCAGAACATGCCCGACGGGACGATTACCCATACAACCCCGGCATTGATGGGAGCACCCACGACTTTGTGGACAACCAACGAAATGCCAACCACGCATCTGGTACAGGGCGCCAACGTGGTGGCCGTGGAGGCGCATAAAGCATCAGTCTCCGACGGCGATCTGATCATGGACCTGACAATTCCAGCGCTGGTCAATGAGCAAATTCCCGTCGTGCATGGCAGGTTCGGGTTGAGCAAAGACGGCGAGAACGTTCACCTGTTTAACAGCTCGCTAGGACGAATCCACAAGTTCGATTCTCCTGGCTACGCGATTGGCGAGAACAAGTCCTACGGCTTGGCAAACGACGGCGTGGCGTCGGTTCTGAGGGTCTTTGAAAAACCGACGCCCGGTTTGCCTAACAATACTTACACTCAGAAGTACGCCGAAACCCTCGTTTTTCAGAAGCCGACTTTTTCAGTGCCACCAGGCGTGTATGCCTCCAGCCAAAACGTCGTTCTGAAGACACTGACATCGGGCTACAAAGTCTATTATACGCTGGATGGAAGCGACCCGCGTGACGCGTCTACTTTCGTCTACAGTGGCAACTCCGTGCCTGTCGCCGAAGCGGCTCCCGTCACGTCCGGTCTCTCATGGATTCGGACCAATCCAATCGAAATCACCAACACCGTCCCGGACGCCAACTGGGTGGCGCCAGTGGGTAGCGTGGCTAAGGCTGTCGTGCTGCGGGCTATTGCTGTTTCGGCTGATAACAAGTCATGTTCGCCCGAGACGCGCGGCACTTACTTCATTGGCTCCCAGTTCTCCACACGCATGCTGCCAATCGTGTCACTCACAATCGACACAAACAACCTGTTCGGATTCACCTCCGGCCTTTATTTGCCGGGCAAGTACTACGCCGATTCACCCGAAGGCTACGGCGAGAACAAGTGGGGCAAACCCTACGCCAATTACCACCAGGAAAGTGAAGAGCAGGAATGGGAACGCCCGGTGCAGATCGAGTTGATCGAGACCAGCCAAACGACTCCGGCCTTCACGCAACTGTTGGGTCTGGCCATGCACGGCGGCGGAACACGTGCCATGCCACAGAAGGCCCTCTATTTGATGGCGCGCCTGGGCGAGTACGGCGCCGACCGGGTCAATTACAAGCTTTTCCCCGACGAAGCGGCTGCTAGTTACAAGCGGTTCCTACTGCGCAGCAGCGGCAACGATTGGTACGGCCCCGACTACAACGGGGTCTCCACGATGCTCAAAGACGCCGTGTTTCACAAGATTGTCAAAGGACTCGACGTCTCTGTGATGGCCTACAGGCCCACTGTCGCCTACATCAACGGCGAGTACTGGGGCATCCACAACCTGCGCGAGAGTTTGGACAAGCACTATCTGGCCACACGCTACGGTCTCGAAGCCGACAACTGCGACATTCTGATGCACGAGGAAGACCCGCTCGAAGCGGGCAACGTTCACATCGAGCGCATCGACGGCCACACTTACGCCGATGAGGATTACGAGACCGACGTCATCGACTGGATCGACGACGGACATCCTCTCGGCCTGCAGGAGAATTACGCCCATATCCAAACCTTGATGGATGTGTCCAACTACACCGACTACATCATCGCCGAGACCTTCTTCTGCAACACGGATTGGCCGATCAACAATTGCGACTTTTGGCGCGCACACACAAACCAGGTCGCGACTTGCGGCAAGTACGGCGACCAGCGCTGGCGCTGGATGCTTTACGACCTCGACGTCGCGGGCGCGGAAGGTCCCGAGTTCGACATGTTCGAGTATCTCTCGGACAAAGACATGACTGGCCCTCACGAACCGGGATTCCTAATCAACCAACTCTGGTCGAATATGGAGTTCAGGAACTCATTCGTCTCTCGTTACGCGAACCTTCTCAACACGACATTCAGGCCAGAGCGGCTGGCGAGCATCGTCGCTCAGGCCGCTGACGCGATCGCGCCAGAGATCGAGCGGCACTTCCGTCGGTGGGGGCGCACGCACACTCAGGCCCAATGGCAGCAGGCCGTCAACAGCGCGTTGATCCAGTACACGGCCTCCCGTCATAGAGTCTCGTGGAACCACTTGGACGCACACTTCAACCTGGCCGGAACAGGCACGTTGACCGTGCGGAACAACAACGCCGGCGGCGTGGGTGGGCGTTTCACCGTCAACGGTGTGGTCATCGACACAACGACCGATGGAGTGATCAGCCGCGCGGAGTGGACTGGCGCGTTCTTCCGCAGCCTGGCCGTGCCGGTGCAGGCGGTGCCGGACGCGGGTTACGCGTTTGACGGCTGGGTGGGTACGGGCATCACGAACTCAATCGTCAACCTGTTCGTAGGGGAAACACCGTTGACATTGGTGGCCCGATTCCGGCTGGCTTCAGCCCCGGCAACGGTCCCGACAGGTTACGAGAAGTGGCAGGTTACAAACTACAGCGAGCAGGAGATTCTGGCCGGCACGGCTGCGGCGCCGGACGCACCTTCAGGCTGCGCTGGCATGAGCAACTTTCAGTTGTATGCTTTTGGAATGCACCGCAACGACGGGCTCAGCGATGAAGAACGACTCGTGCGATGTTCGCTCTCGGTCCGCGATCGGAACGGCGAGCTTAGCGTGGCTTACACCCGCCTGAACAGTGGCTTTGCGGATGTCCGGTACACGTTGCAGGTCGCCCCAGACCTTAGTCTGCCGGCCCAGTGGAGGGAC
This sequence comes from Verrucomicrobiia bacterium, assembly GCA_034677645.1. Classification (GTDB taxonomy): domain Bacteria; phylum Verrucomicrobiota; class Verrucomicrobiia; order Limisphaerales; family J093; genus JAAYVR01. The sequence continues at coordinate 1,374 of JAXDCU010000602.1, read as the reverse complement.
GCGGTCCTGGGCACCGATCTCGACACCGTATCGGTTACGAACGAACTCGACGCGGCGAGCTGGCGCCACGAGGTGAGACTTCTCGCCCCGACACCGCCACGCGACGTCCGGTTCTTCAGGTTGGAAGCCGCCCAACAGTGACAACCCAGCGCACTCCAAAATGAACAAAACCACGCTCCACGCCGTTTGCGCCTTGCTAGGCCTCGGCCAGGTTCTGTTGAACCAGGCCGCGACGATCGAGTCTGTGCGCACCTACGTCGGGCTTTGCGACGCTTCAGCGGCGGCGACAATTGACGCGAACTACTTCGCCGTCGGCGACGACGAGGACAACGTGATACGCGTGTACGATCGCAACGGGAGCGCGCTGCCCGCATTCTCACTGGATCTGTCCGCTTTCCTCCAAGCCGACCCAGACGAACCCGAGGCGGATATCGAGGGCGCCGCCAGACTTGGCAACCTGGTCTATTGGATCACGTCGCATGGCCGCAATCGCAAGGGCGAGGAATCCCTCAGTCGCCAACGCTTCTTCGCAATTGCTGGTTCAGTCAGTAATCGCGTCGTGCGGCTGACGCCCGTGGGTGTCCCCTACAAAGGTCTGCTCCAGGACTTGCTGTCGGACGCGCGGCTGGAACGCTTCAACCTAGCCGCCGCGGCGAAGCTCGCTCCCAAGGCGCCTGGCGGGCTCAACATCGAGGGTCTGGCGGCTACTCCGGAAGGCTGGCTCTGGATCGGCTTCCGCAGCCCCGTGCCGGAAGGCCAAGCCCTGCTCGTGCCGCTCCTGAATCCGGCGGAAGTCATCGCCGGCAGTCGGGCTCGATTGGGTGAGGCCGTTCTCCTCTCTCTCGACGGCCGGGGCATCAGGAGCATGACTCCCTGGCGTGGTGAGTACCTCATCATTGCCGGCTCGACGGGCGAGGGCGGGCACTCCGAGCTGTATGTCTGGAGTGGACGCGCCGATCCTCCCAGACGGCTGGAGCGCTCTAACTTGAACGGGATGAATCCGGAGGCTCTCGCTGAATTCACGGCGAGTGACGGTGACGATTTGTTGGTAGTGAGCGATGACGGAAACGTTCTCGTGGGCAAGAAACCGTGCAAGAAGCTCAAAAACGCGATGCAGAAACGGTTCCGCGCCGCTTCACTCGCATTAGACGCTGCTTCGACTGAACCACCCAGCACGGCAAAATCTAAGCAACCCGGAATCCGAGCAGTGCGATGACTCGCAAACTGGCAGGCGGCAAAAGTACATTGTCCTTTCAATGCTTATCCGGTTGTCACACCTGAGCCTTCTTCCGAACTGCTCTTTCTGAATCGTCAGCCACGCCGTCAAACTATGCCTATTGAGCAGGTGTGACAACCGGATAAGCATGGTCCTTT
>JAXDCU010000601.1:0-8359 GCA_034677645.1 Verrucomicrobiia bacterium | reverse complement strand
GGACATCGACTTTGGGCAGCATCACATCGTGGTGCGCGACGGCAAAGGTTTCAAGGACCGCGTGACAATACTGCCTGAGATGCTCGAAGCGCCGCTCAGGCTGCACCTGGAGCGCGTTAGGTTGCTGGATCAATGGTCTTGATGCGTTCTCGCGCCTCCGGCCATTTCCACTTACCGCGCGTGATGTCGGCAACGTAGAGCGTGCCGTCGCGGTCCACAGCCGCCTTGGCCGATGCCGTGTAGTCCGGCGCGGGCTTGACGGGCGTGTGTTACCACCGCGATCCTCGCCTGGCTCAACCCACAGGGGCTCACCCACCGCCGTAGAGGTACCCGTTACCTGCCAACGCACTTTCACCAGGCTCGATTGCCACGGTCCTTAGGGGCGGATGGAGTTCTCGCCGAAAACAAGGGTCATGCGAATCACGGACAGGAGACTCGCCGGTGCCCCGCGGATCGACAAGGAGAAGTGGGCCATCACCCGGTTGCCGCGACGCGGTGGGTCAACCCCTGCAAAGTACCTCCCTGTCAGCGGCTACGGAATAATGTCGCCCCATAATTTCGATTCTCAAAGCGGTTATTTCGTCGCCAGCCAGGACACCTTCAAATCGCCCTCAACCGACTTGAATTCCGGGTCGCCAGTGAGCAGTTCGGCATTCTTGATTTTGGCTAGGGCGGCGGCGAAGCAGTCGGCGTAGGCCATCTTGTGCGTGGCTTTGTAGATGGCGGCTTGGCGGGCGAGTGTCAGGTCGTCGCCCACGCCAACGATGTCAACGGGCAACGTAGCAATCTCGCGGGCTTTTTGTTCGGCGGCTTCCCGCGAAACCTCGCGCATGGTGTTGTAATAAATCTCGCCCCAGTTCACGACGCTCAACAGGAGCTTGTGTTTCTCCGCTGCCGCCTGCGCGAGCAGCTTTTCCATCTGTTCAGCCGCTGGCTCGTCCTCGAAGAAGGCGATCAGCGCCCAGCTATCCAGAACTTTTGTGGCCATGTCAGAGTTCCCGTTCCGCTTTGCGGTCTTCCATCATCGCTTTCATCACGCCCTTACCCTTGAGCGAACCGCGCAGGCTGCGGATGAATTTAGTGGTGACCGGCTTGATGAGAATGCCTTCAGGGGTTCCTTCCACGTAAGCCCGCGTGCCTTCCTCAATCTCATACTCCTGGCGGAGCCGCCGCGGAATGACTACCTGGCCTTTGACCGAGAAGTAAACTGATTCTATCTTTGTTGGTACGTTCATACGTTAATTCTACTCACATCAGAAAGTAAGGCAAGAACTGTTTTAGGATACGTATTCACTATTGTTGCCCGTGTTGCCAGGATGTCGCTCGTTTCACTTCACTTTGCCCTGGGTTTTCATTGGGGACATTCAGCCCTTATGGACAGAATGTGAGCCAGTTGACTTCTCTCACCTGTCGTTGGCAACAATTCCGTGACGGCGTCGGTGAGGAGGGGTAAGGGTTGTTATCGCGCCGGAAAGGGCAGGGACTGACGTGTCGCGGACGGTGGAGGCGTTTACACGCTGGGATTGGAGCAGGGAACTGTCTTGCGCGGGAACCTGATCCACGACGTCCGCCGCAGCGCTTACGCCCACGGCGGCGCGCCCAACAACGGGTTCTTTGTCGATGAAGGGAGCAAGAGTTTTATGTTCGAGTCCAACGTGGTCCACAAGACCTCGGGCGAATCGGTCCGTTTCAGCCAATGTCAGCGCGAGTGGCACACTTGGAAAAGAAATGCCTTCGATGACGACGCCACCGCCGCCCGCATCACCGAGGCGTCACGAAGGCAGCGGCAAGGAGTCGCCTGGCCCTTCGTGCTTCACCACCTGAGCCGCCCCGGCGCCAAGGAGGCCAGCCTGACGAACCAAGGCGACACGTTACGTATCACTCTCGATTTCTCGCCCGAGGTCGACGTCGCGTGTGGAAACGGCATCCAAAGACTCTCGCCGCGCGGCGGCTGGTTTTCGACACCGCATCGGGCCATGACGTTCTCGAACTGGAGACGGTCGAGTGCTCGTGGTATACCAGCGCATTCTTGGCCTTGGGCAGCAGTCGGGCACCCGCTGCCATCGCCGCCGCTTCCCGTTCGGCGGTGCTGGCGTCAGCGAGGTTCCAGCAGGTATTGATGAACAGCCGGTCTTCGGCGTCACAGAGGTCCAGTTCACCGTCGCCGGCGTGGTAGTGCCATTCCGGGGTGTGACGTCGGCATTCTAGGAACACGGCCGTTTCGAGCTTGTGGCCCACGTCGCGTTCCGCCCCAGCCTTGAATCCGCTGCGTAAGTCAGGGCACTGACGCAGCAGTGCTCTCCCACTGCGCCCTCCCATGGTTGCGTGTCGACCAGCGCCCGTGTAGTCTGGTTTGCACGATGTCACTCGCGATCATTGAAGGACAACTCGTCTCGCTGCAACGAAGCCGGCGAGTGCCGCGCCCAAACCCAGCGCGCCACCGGCGATTTTGTCCTTCGGAAACGCGGCCCGGACCTTGATCCGCTAGACAGCGGTTATGACGCACAGAAACCACAAAGGCGAATCGTTGACCGTGATCGGAATTGACCTTGGAGCGACAAAACTCGCCGGCTGCCTGCTCGATCCGCGCGGGGGAATTGCCTGCCCCACGCGCGTCCAGTTGCGGAGTCGCCAAGGGGCCGAGATCGGCGAACTAATCGTGCCCCAGATTGCCAGACTTCTCGACAGCGCGCGGGTCAAGCGCGTCCGAGTCGGCGCGGTTGGCATTTGCGTGCCTGGCATCGCGCGGACAAGAGCCGGCCGGGTTTGGGCGCCGAACATTCCGGGCTGGGAAGACTATCCGTTGCGGGAGGAGGTTTGCGCATCGCTCAAAGACCGAGACATCCGAGTGGTTGTGGCCAGCGACCGCGAAGCCTGCATTCTGGGTGAAGCTTGGTGCGGCGCCGCCCGGGGATGTCGCGACGCGATCTTTCTCGCGGTCGGCACGGGCATTGGTGCGGGGATTCTGGCGAACGGTCGAGTGTTGCGCGGTGCTCAGGATATCGCGGGGGCCATAGGCTGGCTGGCGTTCGACCGGCCTGTCAATCCGGCCTATGCTCGGTGTGGGAACTTCGAGTATTACGCCTCCGGCTCCGGCCTCGCCACAATGGCCACGCGCTTGGTCTCCCAGACGCCGTCCTACCGTGGGCGGCTGAAGCGCAAAAGCGGGCTGACGGCGTCGGACGTGTTTGCCGCCTGTGCCGGCGGCGACGCCGTTGCCAGACGCGTCTTGAATGATGCCATCGTGTATTGGGGCATGGCGTGCGCCAATCTCGTCAGCCTGTTTAACCCGGAGAAGATTGTCTTCGGCGGCGGCGTGTTTGGGCCGGCGACACAGTTCCTGGGTGAAATCAAAGCGGAGGCAATGAACTGGGCACAACCGATCGCCATCCGCGGTGTGAGCTTTGAACCCTCACGGCTGGGAAACGATGCCGCCCTCCTGGGCGCGGGGCGCTTGGCCTGGCAGGCGGTGCGTCGATAGTCCGCATGGGAGTCATGTATCGCAAGAACCTCGTCTTCGCCGCGGCGTGCGCCGGGATGCTGCTTTTTGGCATCGTGTTCCTGTCCCTGGGATCGGTGAACAACATGCTCGCCGAGCGATTCAAGCTCGATGACAACGCCATTGGCACTCTTACGGCCCTGCTCCCGTTCGGGATTCTCGCGGGCTCGCTTCTCTTTGGGCCGGTGGTCGACCGGTTTGGCTATCGGTGGATGCTCGTCGTTGCCGCGTTGATTGTCGGAGCCGGTTTGGAGGGGCTGGCCTTTGCCGGGCACCGGCTGCTCATCCAACTCTTTATCTTCCTGGTCGGTCTTGGAGGCGGCGTTCTGAATGGCGCCACCAACGCGCTAGCCGCCGATGTCAGCCAAGGCGAACGGGGCGCTAAGCTCAGCTTGCTCGGCGTTTTCTTTGGCCTCGGCGCCCTCGCCATGCCCAGCACGCTCGCGTTGTTGTCGCAGCGGTTCTCGCTGACCGTCATCGTCGCGTCCATAGGCGCCTGCACGTTAGTCCCGGTTGGTTACTTCCTGCTGGTCGGTTTTCCGCCGCCGAAGCAGCAGACGGAGAGATTCTCACCCGTCCGCAGCTTCGGATTGCTCAAGCGCCCAATCTTCCTGACCGCCGGGCTGGCACTGGCGATTCAAAGCGGCATGGAAGGAATGTCGAACGATTGGATGACGCGCTATTTCAAGAAAGTCACGCTCGCCGGCGATCTCGCGGCCGAATGGGAAACGCAACTCGGTTTGGTGGCCGTCACGGGCGGCATGGTGCTAGCACGGCTGGTGTTGAGCGGCTTGCTGAAGCGGGTAAATTCGCGGCTCGTGCTCTTCGCTAGCATCGGGATCACCGCAACGGGCACGGGGCTCTTATCATTGGCTGACTCCTACGGAGTGTCGGTGGCGGCGGCCTTCTTGATCGGAGCGGGCCTGGCGGCGGCATTCCCGATTGTGCTGAGCTACGTTGGCGACCTCCATCCCGCCCAATCCGGCACGGCCTTCAGCACGATCTTCTTCGTGGCCCTTATTGGCAACATGGCCATCAACAAATCCTTTGGCGCCCTCGCCCAGATTCACGGCGTCCGCCGATACACTTCCGTCATGCTCGCCTGCCTCGCGATCTCGTCGATGCTGCTCTGGCTTGTTACCAAGCAAGTCAAAGCACGCATGCCCATCGAAGCCATGAACCCCCGACACTCAACGTCCGACGTGTAACGTCCAACCCTCAACCCTGGAATCCTTAACATGAGTACCCTAGCAATGCAGTGGCTGGCCAAAGTCCGGTCCGTCGTGGACCAGATCGAGCATACCCAACTCCCCAACATACGCAAAGCCGCCGAGATCATGGCGGATTCCATCCAAGCTGGACGCTGGGTGCATCTGTTCGCGTGCGGCCACGCCACGCTGCCCATCGAGGATTTGTATCCGCGAATAGGCGGCTTTGTGGGCTTTCATCCGATGTGCGAGCTGCCGCTGACATTCTTCACGCACATCACGGGCGAGATGGGCGTCCACCAGTTTGTTTTCCTGGAACGAGTTGAAGGCTACGGCGCCCAGATCATGCGAGGCTACGACTTCGATCCGCGCGATACGATGTGGCTCTTCTCTCACTCCGGCATCAACAACGTGAACATCGACGTGGCACTGGAATCGAAGAAACGCGGCATGAAAGTAATCGCCTATGGTTCGGCGGCGGCGGCCAAGGGCAAGCCCACCCGCCACTCTTCAGGCATGAGCATCTTTGACATCGCCGATCTAGTGGTGGATTCCTGCGCGCCGATTGGCGATGCGTGCGTGCCCGTGAAGAACCATCAGGACAAAGTGGGCCCGGTCTCGACGATGGCATTCGTGACCTGCGCCTGGATGACTGTTTGCACCGTGGCAGAAATCCTGGCTGACCGCGGCGTGAAGCTCCACATCAACCCGTCGCACAACGTTCCCGGCGACGCCACCGCGCGCCAACGCCTCGACGAAGCCTTGGCTGAATACAAGCGCCGGATCGCGGGTGTCTAGGGTAGCTGAATACGGCATCACCTCACAGGTCCTCTGGTCGCAGGCCGGTGCGTCTCGCAATCCGTGCCAGCATGCGTAGTCCGATTTCCTCGCCATCGTGGAACGCGAACACAAAGTCAGGCCACCCGACGCGCGCCAGCACCCGGTGCGAACCGCCCGACTGCCGCTCGAGCTGCCAACCGATTCCCAGCAACGCAGCCAGCACCACGCGCGCCTTCCTGGATACCCACTGGCTCATGCCGCCACCGAGAAGACATCTATCAACTCAGGAATCGTCTCGCCATGCTCCAGCCGATCCGCCATGACCCGCAGAGCCAACGCCTTCACTCGCGCCACCGCCTCCTCCCGCGTCTGGCCGTTGGCCATCACTCCAGGAAGCGCCGGGATCTCCGTCAGCCACCGGCCGTCCTCTTCTTGATCAAGCTCAATCGTCATAGTAGCCCTGGAAGGTCCGCCCGGAGCATCCCTCGTGTCCAACCCGAAGCAGCGACCGATCGCCTGCCGCCTAACGAGGTGAGCGACAGCCGCCGACAGGAACGCTGGAGCGCACAAGGGGCAGCCGAATTGCCGCCAGGTGCTGAGCGTAGAAGCGGGGCGGCGGTTCGGTGCAGCGACTGGCTCGATGCTATTCACTCAACCTCTGTCGTATCCACTCCGGGTCCTGTCGCAGGTCGATCACTGCCCAGACGACGGCGCAGTCGTCTTCCATCGTGTAGAAAATGCCATACGGGAACACTCGGCTTATCAGCCGGTGGTAATCACGATAAACGACACGGTGCATCCCACCGGACACGCGTAAGCCCTCGATGTCCGCTCGCAGGCAACTCGCGAAGTAGTCGCCAAGCCCGACCTGCTGAACCTCGTAGAACAGGAAACCATCGTTCAGGTCCTGGAGCGCATCCTCGGATACCCTGATCCTGATAATGCCCTACCAAGGCTCGACTTCACGGCGTCCCAATCCAACATCTTCGCCGCCCCCTCCCGCACCCGTGCGCGCCGCTCATCAAGCAGCGCCTGAACTCGTGGCGGCAACTCCGCCTGCTCGAACCGATCACGCAGATCCTCCCAGATGGCCTCCATGATCTGGATCTTCTGCGCCAGCGGTAGCGTTTTGACTTCGGTCGCCGTCATGTCGCAACTTTACCGGCATCCCCCTATAGAAACTAGTCCTTTTTGCATCGAACGAAACAGATGACCGATGACGAGGAGCGCGCCAACAACGTCCAAGCCGAAGAACAACCACGTCGCGCTCCTCGTCATTCGGTCGATCTGATGGTTCGGCCATTTCCTCGTGTCATCGGCGCCGGATCCTGAATGATGGGTGCCTGCGGTGATGCCGTACGACCAGAACTCGAACGGCGTCCCCAACGATCCGAAACAGAAAGTGGTAAGGAAATCTCGCCAGATTGACGCGCCGGATATCCCGCTCCCGGATGGAAAACGACTCGGGCCGCGAGGTGGCCCGAGCCATAAAGCGCCGCAACTCCGCATAGAAATCATCGGCCAGCTCCGGAGTGGCCACCGCCTCATAGTACTCCATGATCTTGTCAATATCCGAGTAAACCCGCGGGTGAAGAACAAGCCGCATTAGCGTCGGCGGCTCTGGACCTGACGATCAAGCTCTTCCAACCCGATGGCCATTGCCGGATTCATGTCAAGCTCTCCATCTCGCCGCAGCGCCTCCGCAACGCCGAGATCCTCGTCGTGAAGAACGGGCGACAACGACCCGATCAAATCTGCGGCGAGAGCGGCGCGTTGGGATTCGGGCAGCTCTAGCGCGAGCCTCTCAACTTCATCAATCGTCGCCATGAGCAACACTGTAGTCGCCCGGTCACCAGGAAGCAAGCTCGTGAAAGGCCGAACGATCAGCTCAGTGGCGGCGGGCCAGGAGCGTCCGATTGGAACCGAGGCGCTCTCCCGCCGTCCACTGCAGCGCATCGTTAGGCGTTGAGGTCATTTCGGATTTGCTGGCACGCTCACTCCACCCGCTTCACCGCTGGGGGCGCCCAACTGCCGTCGAGAACCTGGCGCTTGGGTGAATACAAACGCATCGTCAGGTTGAAAGCGTCCGCTGGGGCCGGAAGCCAGTTCGACTCCCTTTCGGCACCGGGCGAGGCGTGCTGAAAGTAGAGATCAAGCGAGCCATCCGCGTTGAACTTGAGGGCATCGCGGTCCCCGATTGCATTCCGGTTCATTGCATTCGGCGATGGGAAGCCATCCTTGTCATACAGCGTCACCGACCAAAAAGCCCTTGCGGGCGGAATCTCGTCTTTGGCGAAGTGCAGCACGTATTTATTCGCCCCGTGCAGCGGCTTGCCGTCCGCGTCGCCGATGTTCAACGGATAGACTGCGTCTTCGGGCAGGTTGGCACCGAGACCGACCAGGGCGATGATCGCTCGCTTGAGGTAGTAGTTCCCATACACGCCCATCGTGTCGGTGTTCATCTGCCAGCCGTTCACGAGGCGGGCGAGCGTGGGAATCTTCGCCTGCATGGTTTTGAGAGCGTCTGGTGCGGCGCGTTCCAAGGCACGCTGCACAGCGGCATCGGCCTTCCCGAAGTCAAAGGACTTCCCGACTTCGATCCCGATCCGCCGCATCCGGGCGACAATGGGCTGATCCGTGATGTGCGGCGGGTTGGCCTTCATGAGTTCTGCCGCGCAAGCAAAGAATCTAGCGGCAGCCATGGTGTCCACTTGGGTCATCGGCGGCGTCTTCATGTCCACCGTTGGATCGATCTTAACATTGACCGGCTGCGGAGCCTTGGCCAGCCTGGACAGGGGAGTGACCGTGTAGCCAGCCTGCACTCGATGGACGGCGTCGTAGTCCTGTTTACCACTGGTCTGAGTGCGCCCGA
>JAXDCU010000600.1:0-4620 GCA_034677645.1 Verrucomicrobiia bacterium | reverse complement strand
GGCTCCAGCCGAGCCGCTCACAGCCTGTGCGGTATATCGCGGCCCGGCTCCGCGGGAGCGTCGCCCTACCGCAAGGTTCATGGCCCCAAAGCGTGTTCACAGGAACAAGGAGGCTCCCCATGAACCGTGTCTCGGAAAGCGGCGCTGAAGCGCACGCACTCCAAACGCTGGCGCGATTTGGTGCTCGCAGCGTCCAACCGCGCGAAGCGCCTGGAGTTCGCCGATTCATCGGCGCTTTTGGCCGGGTGGACATCGACTCACGACGCCGGCCGCAGATCGGTTCATGGTCCCAATGCGTTCTGAGAGAGAAACTCCGCTTTCCATGAACCGGCAAAACAACCACCACAAAGCGCACGATGACCACGGAGGTTCCTATTAGCTCTTCCTCGGTGGTCTTCGCGGCCTTCGTGGTTAAGCATCTGGTTCATGGACCCACTGCGCGTTTCATTGAACGCAGCATCCTATCAATATGTTTACTGGTTCTCTCCATCGGCATCGGCGGATGTAAGCGCGGGCCATCGGATGCGTCGAATGCCGTCGCAGGACCTGCAACCAGTCCCGCCGATCAATTCCTCAGCCTGATGAATGCCGGCAAGAACTACCTTGACCAGGGCGATGCCACAAATGCCATCTCTGTCTACAAACAAGCGCATGCTATTGTCCCGAATGACGCCGACGTGCACTTGAACCTGGCCAATTCCTACTTGGTCGCGGGCGCCGAATTGGAGGCTATTAGGGAGACTGAAGCGGTACTTGAACTCGATCCTAATTCCGCGGCCGCCTATTTCGTGAAAGGATCGGCATACCTCCGGCTCGCCAAACCCGAAGAGGCCGTCAAGGCCCTTCAGAACGCCCAGAAAATCGAATCGGGGGAAACGTCGACTCTCTTTCAGCTTGGACGAGCAAGAAGCGATCTGCAGCAGTGGGACGCGGCCATCGCCGCTTTCAAGCAGGGCATCTCGACGGACCCGAACCATCTACACCCGACGGCGCACTACATGTTAGCTCAAGCGCTCATACGCGCCGGGCGGCAGGATGAGGCGCAACAAGAGCTTCAACAACACCGGCCCGGGGTCGAAGCTGGAGGGCCTGCCGCCGGCACCGCTCCATTCGAGAAGTGCAAGTACACTAGGGCGCGCGTACCATTCAAGCTGGAGCAGCCGGACAAGGAAGGACCGCGGATCGAGTTTGTCGACGCTACGAAGGGGGTACTAGGTGACAGCGCACAAGGATACTCTGGTCCAATTGGCCTAATTGATGTGAACCACACCGGTTGGAACAGCCTATTCGTATTAGAGACCGGGCGGGGCTTCCGACTTCTTCGCAACACCAACGGCGCTTTCCAGCCCCATGGACCTTCCTACCCGGCAAGTCCGGCCGCGCATTACAACAAGACGCTCGTCGGCGATCTCCAGAATGACCGGTTCGAAGATATTATCGTCCTGGGTGAGCAAGGAAGCCACGCGTTCAAGTTCAACACTAACGGTCTCGCCTCGGACGTTTCCAAGCCGAGCCGGTTAAACATCGTTAGCGCGGTTGACGGAGCGGTGATTGACCTGGACTTCACTGGTAAACTCGATTTGATAACGGTGGCGGCCACCACAAATAACGTCCGCGTCTATCGCCAATTCGGTCCGCTATTATTCAGCGACGTCACAAGCACGTCCGGCATACCAGCCTCCCTAACCAGCGCCAAATCGGTTATCATGGAGGATTGGAACAACGACGGCATCGCGGACTTGATCGTGGGCCGAACCGAAAAGCAACCGCTGTTCCTCGAGAAACAGCGTGGCGGACCGCTATTACCGCGGGACCCGACCAACTGGGTCACTGGCTCGGTTCTTTGCACTGGCGATTTTGACAACGATCTTAGACCCGATCTGGTCGTGATAGGCCAAGGCAAGATTGTCATCTGTTTCAATGGCGGTTCTCAAAAGGAAATCCCGTTCTCCGGTGCCGCTGGTTTGCGGCAAGCCGTGGCAATCGATTGCGATAACGACGGATGGCTCGACCTTTGGTGCGCCGGCGACGGAATTCGCGCCTGGCGCAATCTGGGTCTTTCGGGATTTCAGGAACAAACCTCTCAACTCGGACTTCATGAGCTCGATTGCGGCCCGGTGTCGGAAATCCACTTCGCCGATTTCGACATGGACTGCGATCCGGACGCGGTCATGGCTCTCGCGAGCGGCGGATTGCGGTATTTGCGGAATGAAGGCGGCAACGCCAATTCCCAAGTAAAAGTGCAGTTGTTTGGCAACCGCTCCAATGCAAGCGGCATCGGCTGCAAGGTCGAGATCGAAACAGGCGGATTGCGTCTGATGCGGCTCGTGAAAAGCTTGCCAGTCGAAGTCGGGGTGGGAAAACACCAGACATTGGATTCGTTCCTGGTCCATTGGCTCAACTGGCCCCAGGGCTCAGCCCAGTTGCCGTTCGATTGCAGGGAGCCGATCCTGGCCTTGGAGTTGACCCTGCAGGAAGGGTCTTGTCCTTACTTGTACGCGTGGGACGGGAAGAGTTTCCGATTTGTCACCGATGTCCTGGGCGCGTCGCCGCTTGGCTTGCCCGTGGCGACGGGCGTATACACCGAGGCAGAACCCGAGGAGTTGGTTTGGATTGGAGACGAGCAGGCGTTTCCAGCTCGAAACGGAAACTACGTCCTGCAAATCACCGAGGAACTTCGTGAAGTGCTCTACCTCGACGAGGCGAAGCTCGTGGTCGCGGACCGCGAACCAGGTGCCGAGGTGCATTCCACCGACAAACTCCTTCCGAGCAAACCGTTCCCACAGGGCACGCTCATGACACTGCACAACGAGCACCCGTTGCGTCGGGCCGAGATGCTCGACGGGCGCAATGTCACTTCCGTTTTGAGAACCGTGGATGGCCGGCGCGCGTCGCCCCCCGCATTGCGCGTTCCTCAATTGCGCGGCCTGGCTGAGCCTCACGGATTAATACTTGATTTCGGGCCGCTGGACGTCGCCAAGCCGCTGGTGCTGGCAATGAACGGCTGGCTCCGGTTCGGCGGTGGCATGGCAAACATCGCCGCCTCGCATGACCCGTCGCTTCCGTTTCCGTTTCCCTATCTCGAAGCCGAAATCGCTCCGGGCGTGTGGAAAGCCCTGGACGTGGTAGTGGGCGCGCCATGCGGCAAAACCAAGACGATCCTCGTCGACCTCGAAGGAAAACTCGAGACGAACACGCGCCGATTGCGGCTGACTGAAAGCTTCGAGATTCACTGGGACCGCATTGCGCTCCTTGAGAAACAACCAAACGCATCGACGAAGATCGCGTTCGTCCCGCCCAGCAAAGCGGACCTGCATTTCCGCGGGTTCAGTCCATGGAAAAACCTCCCTCCGGATTGGCCACTTACGCCGGACTACGACGTTGTCAACGCGGACTCGTACTGGACAGTGACGCCGGGCGGCTGGTGCACGCGCTACGGGGACGTCGCCGAGTTGATCGCCCATCGCGACGAAGCGCTCGCCTTGATCAATGCCGGCGATGAATTGAGCCTCTATTTCGCGGCGAGTTCGTTGCCCCCGAAACCGCCCGGGGCTGTGCGCGAGTTCTTCCTGTACTCCGACGGGTGGGACAAAGATTCCGACTTCCATGTGGCTGCTGGCACCCAAGTCGAGCCGCTGCCGTTCCACGGCATGAACGATCAACTCTACGGAAGGGAAGCCCGCCCCGCGTTCCCGACTGACGAATTGCATCGCAAGTACAACACGCGCTGGGTCGAAGCCAGAGTCCTCAAGCAGACCGCAACAAAATAGGGCGCTTTCCGGAGCGATGTTCGTGGGGAGCGTTGACATCCAACAGGTTGATGCGCATTGCGACCATGAACCGCGCGGTGTGGTCCACAACGAAGCCGCCTGAAGGCGGAACTCTGACCGGTCGCGAGCAAGACAACGCCACGGACCATGCAGAGCGGCCGCCCGCCAGAGTCCCGCGTTTACGCGGTAAAGCAAGGTTCATGGAGAGCCGCCTGAAGGCGGAACTCTGACCGGTCGCGAGCAGGACAACGCCACGGACCATTCAGAGCGGCCGCCCGCCAGAGTCCCGCGTTTACGCGGTAAAGCAAGGTTCATGGAGAGCCGCCTTGTTTCCGCGAACACGCTCCGTGGCCATGGACCTGCCGGCCGCTTGCTCACGCGCGCGGTTCACAGGCCCATCTGTCGCCGTTTCACTCGATATGGGTTCTGTGTGAACGCTTGGCCCGATCGAGAGTCAGCGGGGTTTTCGTACACAGTCAGGAGCGTCCCTTCCGGCACCGATTGCGTCGAAGCAGTCGTGCCGGATGGCCAGCGGACCGTGACGGATTCAACCGTCGCGTGCGAGCCAATGCCAACGATCATTGTAGCCGAATGCTGGGTGGACCAGCCTTCTCCACAACGGTGTTCGCGCACCAGTTTCACGTCGCCCAAGTCAACCGTTGCGCGCGCGCCAAAACCATCCCGGCAAGCGTATCCTTTGGTGGGGGCCGCGGTCCGGTTCCCGCCGACGAACCGAATCGCTATCATGCCGCCCTTGAGCCCCGCGGCCGCCATTTCGTTGTGGTATAGACTGAAGAGCGGCACGTTGGCATTGACCAACGCCATGTCTTGCCATCCGTCCCTGTCGTAG
>JAXDCU010000599.1:0-7129 GCA_034677645.1 Verrucomicrobiia bacterium | reverse complement strand
ATCAACTTCCGCATGGCGCGGCATCCCTCGCCTTGTCGGCTGAGCACGTTGAGCAGCATCGCATGCGAAACATTGAAACGCGACGTCAGCCGCTCCGGCGGCGAGGCAATGAGTCGCTGGAACGTCTTCACGTCCCAGTTCACGAAGTTGTGGTCCGGCGGTTTTCGTTTCACCACCTTTTTGCCGTCGCGCGCCGCCTTTTCCTGCAGCTTCGCGTTCTCGATCGCGTGCTCAGGCGCCTGCGCCGCAACCCAGCCTCTCTCGTCAAAACCCTTGCGTCCCGCGCGGCCGGCGATCTGATGGAAATCCCGCGCGCTGAGGATGGCCGTTTTCCGCCCGTCGTACTTGCACAGCCGCGTGAACAGGACCGTCCGGATCGGCACATTGATTCCCACGCCTAAGGTGTCGGTGCCGCAGATGATCTTCAGAAGACCCTTCTGGGCGAGTTGCTCGATCAACACGCGGTACTTCGGCAGCAGGCCGGCGTGATGAATCCCAATTCCATGCCGAACCCACTTGCGGATTTCAGGCCCGTAAGGCGAGTTGAACTTGAACGTGGCGGTTTCGTTGGCTAGCTGGTTCTTCTCCTCACGGGTGCAGACATTAATGCTCGTGAAGTCCTGCGCGCTTTGCGCCGCATCCGCCTGCGTGAAATGCACGACGTAGACCGGCGCCTTGCCCTCGACCGCCAGTTTCTCGACTTCCTGCGCCAACGGGACTTCGGAGTAGACGAACTCGAGCGGCACCGGGCGCGTGTCAGACTTCACGGTCGCGGTCTGTCTCCCGGTCAGGCTTGTCAGTTCTTTCTCGAAAAACTCAGTCTCGCCCAGCGTGGCCGACATCAGAAGAAAACGGGCTTGTGGCAGCGTGAGCAAAGGCACCTGCCATGCCACGCCGCGTTCGCGGTCGGCGTACCAGTGAAACTCGTCCATCACCAAATCGTTCAACGGGGCGTCAGCGCCTTCGCGCAGCGCGATGTTGGCGAGAATCTCAGCCGTGCAACAGAGAACCAGCGCGTTGCGGTTGACGGTGGCGTCGCCCGTGGACAAGCCGACGTTGTCCGGCCCGAACTCGCGGCACAAGTCACGCCATTTTTCGTTTACCAGCGCTTTGACCGGCGATGTGTAAATCGAACGTTTGCCCCGTGCGATGGCCTGAAAATGCAACGCCAGCGCCACAAGGGATTTGCCCGAGCCGGTGGGCGTGTTCAGGATGACGTTCTTGCCGTCGAACAACTCCAGCACCGCCTCTTCCTGGGCCGGGTACAGCGTCAGGCCGCGCCCAGCGACGTAATCGAGGAACTTGCCCAGCAGTTGATCGCCACTGAGGTTCTCGTCGCGGGGCAGAAGATCGTAGAGCGTCGTCGCCACTGACCCAAGAATCTACGCGCGAAGAACGGAGCTGAGAAGGAGGAACGCGAGAAGCCGAGGCGGGTTTCGGATGTTATCGAGTGTTTGCGGCGCCCCTTGACGGCGACCGAAGCACGGCTAAGTTATCAATCGACAAGGAGCGTTCCCTCGGATGAGTGCGTCTGGCCGTTGACAGCGGGGCGGCGACGCAGGCCCGTTGCGGGGTCGGAACCGGACGGACCGCTGGACAAGGAGGTAGTATGAGTATGATGAACACAGGCAAACCACAAACGCCAGTGAAGGCGCAAACCCCAGGCAACAAACCCGCCCAGTCACTGCGTATCGGAGCCGTGAAAGCCGCCATCTGGCAAAACCACTCGGGCGACAACACCTGGTACAGCGTCTCGTTCTCCCGCATGTACAAGGACGGAGACCAGTGGAAGAACAGCGAGAGCTTCGGACGCGACGAGTTGCTCACCCTAGCCAAGATTGCCGACCAGGCGCATACCTGGATTTGTGAGCAGCAGGTTGGCGGCTGAAAAGATACTTGGTCGGCCGGCGACGCGTGAGTCCGCCCGTCGTTCGCGCGCCGCTGGTTTTTCACTTGCCAAACTGGCGGGCTTGGTAAGTAATTCGGCGCCCGGCGCCAGAGTTGACATACTACCTGAGGGCCGCCGGCACTTTGGCTGCGCGTCGCCCTCGACGCCTGGAACAATAGTCCTAAATGAACGCCCGCTACACCATTGGCTTGGATTTCGGCACCAACTCGGTGCGCACTCTCATAGTTGACATCGCAAACGGCCACGAGATTGCCACCGCCGTCTGGGGCTACGAACATGGCGACCAGGGCGTGATCCTCGCACGCGACCCGAATCTTGCCCGCCAGCATCCGGCTGACTACGCAAAAGGCGCCGAGGTGACGATGCACAAGGCTCTCGCCAGTGCACGCAAGAACGTCCGGGGATTCAGTGCCAGTCAGGTTGTCGGAATAGGCGTCGACACGACCGGGAGCACGCCGTTGCCCGTCGATGTCAACGGCAAACCGCTCGCGTTCCAGCCCAGATTCGCCAACAACCCGGCGGCGATGGCCTGGCTGTGGAAGGACCACACAGCTGTGGCCGAAGCCGCGGAAATCACGGCGCTGGCCAAAGAACTGCGGCCGCATTATCTCGCCAAGTGCGGCGGCACGTACTCGAGCGAGTGGTTTTTCAGCAAGGCACTCCACTGCTGCCGCGCCGCTCCCAAGGTGTTCGACGCGGCGCATACGTGGGTGGAATGCGCCGATTGGGTGCCTGCGATGCTCACTGGAACTGAAGCTCCGGCCTCATTGGCCGTGGGCGTGTGCGCGGCCGGCCACAAGGCTATGTACAATGATGCCTGGGGCGGGTATCCCGACGCCGAGTTCCTGGGCGCGCTCAATCCGCGGCTTGGCAGTCTCCGCACGAGACTCGCGGCGAGGGCTTTCACGATTGACCGATCGGTGGGCGGCTTGACTCAAGAATGGGCGGAGCGAACTGGATTGCCGGCGGGCATTCCGGTGGCGATTGGGGCTTTTGATGCACATCTGGGGGGAGTGGGAAGCGGCATTGCGCCTGGTACGCTGGTGAAGATCATTGGCACAAGCACATGTGACATGATGGTTGTGCCTCTGGGCGAGACACTCGCGGACATTCCTGGTCTGTGCGGCATTGTTCCGGGGAGCATCCTGCCGGGCTATCACGGGCTGGAAGCGGGCCAGTCGGCGGTGGGCGACATTTTCAACTGGTTTGTGAACTACTTGCGGCCTGGAGGGAAGAACCTCGGCACGCATGAACAACTCACGGTTGGGGCTGGCAAGCTCAAACCAGGCGAGTCAGGCCTACTTGCTCTCGACTGGAACAACGGCAACCGCACGGTGCTGGTTGACCAGCGGCTCACAGGCTTGCTGCTGGGCCAAACACTCTACACAACGCCGGCCGAAATCTATCGCGCGCTCATCGAGGCGACCGCGTTTGGCGCGCTCACGATCATAAACCGATTCGAGGAATATGGCGTGAAGGTCAAACAGATCATCAACTGTGGCGGCATCGCCGAGAAGAACCCGTTGGTAATGCAGATTTACGCCGACGTCACAAATCGCCCAATGAAAGTGTCGCGTTCAGCCCAGACATGCGCCTTGGGCGCGGCTATTGCCGGGTCGGTTGTCGGAGGCGCCTATCTCAATTGTGAAGCTGCTCAAACCAGGATGACCGGGCTGAAATCCCGCGTCTTTAAGCCGAACCCGAAGGCCCATGAGGTCTACCGTGAGCTCCACCAACTCTATGGCAAACTGCACGACGCGTTCGGCACGACGAACTGGCAGGGCAATCTGCACGACGTGATGAAGCAGTTGTTGGCTATCCGCGGTCGCGCACGCAAATAGGCATCGAAGCCTCCACACCCAGGGCACAGCGCCAGATCATGATCCAACGACTCAAGACTGAAGTCTGCCGCGCCAATCTGGACTTGGTCGCCGCTGGGCTGGTCAGTGAGACCTTCGGCAACGTCAGCGGCGTCGATCGCGCGCGGGGTCTTGTTGTCATCAAACCGTCGGGAGTCCCCTATGAGAAGTTGAGACCCAGCCAAATGGCGGTCATTTCGCTCAAGACTGGCAAGCAAGTCGGGGGCGATCTGCGACCTAGCTCCGACACCGCAACGCACCTTGTCCTATACCGTGCGTTTCCCGCGCTAGGCGGCATCGCGCACACGCACAGCCTTTACGCCACGGCCTGGGCCCAAGCCCGTCGGGATATCCCCGCTTTCGGCACCACGCACGCCGATTTCTGCCAGGGGCGTGTGCCATGCACCCGAATGCTGACCGCCCGTGAAATCCAGTCCGACTACGAGGAGAACACCGGACACGTTATAGTGGAGCGACTGGCGCGACTTGATGCCGCTTTGGTGCCTGGAGTGCTCGTGGTCGCTCATGGTCCTTTCGCGTGGGGCCGCGACGCGGCTGATGCGGTGAGCCACGCGGTGGCGCTCGAGCTGATCGCGCGCATGGCCGCCGAGACAGTGGCGTTAAGGCCTGGCTTGGGGCCGATACCTGCCGTGTTGCACGAGAAGCACTTCTCCAGGAAACACGGACGAAGCGCCTACTATGGTCAGCCGCGGTAGCCGAGCAGACGCGCCGGGAGAAAAAGGAGGGCCTTAAGCAGTGCCAGAATGGCGCTGACCGTGATGCCAACCACACGGAACGGCAGTAGTGCCAGCCAGACAACCGGAAACAGCACCACCGCCAGAAGCCCCAGCGGCCAGCACAACGCCAACAACAGACACCAACAGAGAAACAGCAACAGCAGTTTCATGACTTAAAGACCTCAAGGAAGAGGGGCAATCATATGCGGTCGGAGTCCGGCCTCGCACCTGTTCCAGGCCGCGAGCAATTCGTTCTGGTGCCGCCGTGCCCATTCGAGAACCAGTCGACGCACTTGAGTTGGAGCGTCGCCTTGGATGATCGCCAGCGGTTTGATTGAGACGACTAGCTCATCGTCACCACATATGGCGTGAAAATGCGCTCCCAACAGCGGTGCAAACAGCATTCGCACCACAATCCCGTAAAACTTTGATAACACCGGCATCTGAATCCGACCGGCGATCTTTCACGCGGCTCCCGCGGACTCCATCACGCTTTTGTCGACAAGCCACCTTCGAGCCAAGAGCTGATACGTGTCGTCGGTCTGAAGTTGAGACACACGGGCCGGCCCGTGTGTTTCATTTATCTTTCGTTTTGCCGGCGCTTGGCCGGGGAGTTCTTGACTCAATACCCTGCACCCGCTAGCAATCCGCCCGTTGCGATGAGTCCACCAGCGCACCCACTCGAAGACCTGCGCATTGACCGCGGCGGAGAAGACGACGATCAGCCACGGCGAAGGATTAGACTGTGGGTTGCGTTTTTGATTGTTCTGGCAGTCGCCGCGGCTGGCTATTGGTTTTGGCGCCGATCGGCAATCCCGGTGGAGGTCTATTCCGCCCGCCAGGTCGACGCGATCGGTCCGCGCGTGTCGTTGAATGCTTCCGGATATGTCACGGCCCGCCGCGAAGCCACCGTCTCGTCGAAGATCACTGGCCGCGTAGTCGTTGTGCGGCTTGAGGAAGGCCAGCACGTCAGGGAAGGCGATGAACTAGCGCGGCTGGATGACAGCAACGTGCGCGCGAACCTGGGCCTGGCCGAGGCTCAGTTGGCGGCGGCCCAATCGACTCTTGCGGAAACCAGCGTATGGCTGGAGAACGCCGAGCGCGAGTTGCGGCGCACAAGCAGTCTAGCCACCAATGGGATCGCCACCGAGGCTGAGCTGGACCGGACACAGGCCGAGTACCGCGCACGTCGCGCGCAGTTGGATCGACTGCGGACCGAGGTTGAGGTGGCCCGGCGCGAGGTTGATGTTTGGAGACAGCAGGTTGAGGACACGGTGATTCGCGCGCCTTTTGCCGGAATAGTGACGGTAAAGAACGCGCAGCCGGGCGAGATGATCTCGCCGATATCCGCCGGTGGCGGTTTCACCCGCACTGGCATCTGCACTATCGTTGACATGGACTCGCTCGAGATAGAGGTGGATGTGAACGAAAGCTACATCAACCGCGTCCGCCCCGGCCAGCCAGTCGAGGCCACCCTCGACGCGTATCCTGACTGGCGCATACCAGCCAAGGTCATCGCAATCATTCCAACTGCCGACCGTGACAAGAGCACGGTTAAAGTGAGACTCGGCTTCGAGAAGCTGGACCCGCGTGTTCTTCCTGAGATGGCCGTCAAGGTTGCGTTTAGGGAAATGGACGGAGCCAGCGCGCCGCCGGCAATTGCTTTTCCGAAGACAGCGGTTCAACAAGTCGCCGGGGTTGACGTGGTGTTCGTGGCGAAGGACGGCCGCGCCGTCCAGAGGGCGGTGACCCTGGGTCTTTCGCGCGGTGATGATGCCCTGGCCTTGTCCGGAGTCACGAACGGCGAGGCAGTTGTCATCCGTGCCTTGCGCCCCCTCCGCGATGGCGCGCGCGTGCGTGAAAAACAGCCGTGAGCGGGAAGGCCATGGCCGAGGACAACCAAGTCTTGGTTAGCATCCAAGGACTGGAGAAATACTACCGCCGCGGCACTGAGGCGGTTCACGTCCTCGAGGGCATCCAATGCGAAATCCGCCAAGGCGAGTTCCTGGCGCTGATGGGGCCTTCCGGGTCGGGCAAGAGCACGCTTCTGAACTTGATCGGTGGTCTGGATCGCCCTTCGAGGGGCGCGGTTGTCGTGGCCGGTCGGCGTATCGACCGGTTGAGTGATCGCGCGCTGGCGGGCTGGCGGGCGCGGCATGTCGGCTTTGTTTTTCAGCTCTACAACCTGATGCCTGTGTTGACTGCCGAGCGCAATGTTGAGCTCCCTTTGCTGCTGACGCACTTGAGCCGGGCCCAGCGCAAAAGGCACGTGGCCGCCGCGCTGGCGGCAGTCAATCTGTCACAACGCAGTAAGCACTTTCCGCGGCAGCTTTCCGGTGGGGAACAGCAACGAGTGGGCATCGCGCGTGCCATCGTGACCGATCCGACGCTGTTGTTGTGTGACGAGCCAACGGGCGACTTGGATCGCAAGTCCGGAGATGAAGTGCTAGACCTGTTGCAGGCCCTCAACCGCACGCACGGCAAGACCATTATCATGGTTACGCACGACCCCCACGCTTCGGCACGGGCCACGCGCGTCGTTTACCTCTACAAAGGCCAGATCGTCACCGAGATGCCGAAATGAAGTTCCTGCATCTGATCTGGAGCAACCTCCGGAGAAAGAA
>JAXDCU010000598.1:0-2559 GCA_034677645.1 Verrucomicrobiia bacterium | reverse complement strand
ACCTTGCTGTAATCCGATGGTGCCTGGTAGGGCTGGACCGCCCGGGCCAGCCGCGACTGAACCATGCAACCGAGCAAACCGGCTAACCCAGCGGTCGCGCCCCACCACGAATTGCTATTGAGTTTTGCCACGGAACCGTGGTAGAGTCTTGTGACAGTCCGGACGCCGTGAGCACGAACACGAACACGCAAGCCGCAGTTGTGAAGCCCGTCGTCAACCCCAGACGCAAGCGAGGGACCAGATGCATCCTTGAACGTGTTAATCGGACTTTAGCCGCGCTTTCGACGATGGCATGGGCAATCACGAGTGGCTGCCTGGGCCTGACGGCAACCGGGAGCGACGCAGCACCAGCGGTGTCGGATGCGGAGAAGACGCAAGTTGTCCGCCTGGAATACCAGGAAGTGCCAGTCGGGAGCATTGTCACTTTCGGAACGATTTCGGATGCAGTTAGCCAACCGCTGAAACAGGTTCCTGACTTGGGCAAACACAAAGTCCTGCGGCACTGGCTGAACTTCGGTGGGGAAGACTCAGCTCGAATGGCGTTCGTGTGGGACCAGACTTCGAATGTCCTGTACCTTGACCTTAATCGGAACATGGACTTGACGGACGATCCGTCAGGTGTCGTGACCAACGTCGTGGCGGGCCAGCGGTTCGCGAGATTCGCGGATATTCGCGTCGACCTGCCCTTCGAGGACGGCATAAGGCCTCTAATGCTCGACCTCACTTTCTACTCGTTCGGTTCACGACTCAACGTTCAGGCGGGTGTGCGGTCCTTTTGGCAAGGCAAGCTGGCGGTTCAGGACCGGGAATTCCAGGTGGGCGTGGTTGAGCAGTGTTTTGTGAAGCAGCGCTTCAGCCACTTCATCCTGCGCCCATGGGCGGAGCGGGAGAAACCGCTGAATCTGGACAGTGTTACGATGAAGGCTTTCGATTTTCCGGAACAGTTGTTCTTGATGGGTCAGTTGTATGGGCTTGACTGCAAGTACGAAATCGACGCCAAGCCGCGATCTTACAGGCTCGCGCTCAGGGAGAAACCCGTGCAGTTGGGAGAACTGAGCTTGACCGGCCAGAACGTGGACCGTCTTTTGTTGATTAGCGACAGTTGCACGGTTGTGTTGGACCAGCCGAAGTCAGTCGAGCTTGTTCCTGTGGGGAACTACACGCGCCAGAAGGTATGGTTGAAGAGCGGCACGACTGAGGCTGGGCTGGGCGCGTACTACCGAGGAGATCGCACGATAACGGTCACGGGCGGCAATAAGCCGACGCTCGCGTTGGGCGGGCCACTGACAAACTCGGTGTCAATCGCCAAGCGCGGCAAAACGCTCGTTTTCACTTACGAACTGCAAGGCGCGGACGGAGCGGTTTACAGCTTGGCCAATCAAGACAGGGCGCATCCGCCCGAGTTCGTGGTCTACCAGGGTGACCGCAAGGTTCATTCCGGGAAATTCGAGTTTGGGTGAGGAAGCTCATGCTCGTACTCATGGCGAGTACCAACCAGCGTCAGAGGCCCAATCCGAGTAGTCGCGGTGAGCGATCTGGGCGGATTGGGCACGAAGGAGGGGGCAGCTAAGGAGTTTGCGTATACTCCGCCGAGCGTTTTGCCACGGTTGCTACCTTGGATTCTGTTGTTGCTGTTGTTTCTCTTGCCGATCAACCGTTGTGCTCAGGCGTGGTGGGTCTTGGTGCCTTTGGCGGCAGTAGGGGGAGTGAGCGCGCTGCTTGGATTGGCATTCGCGTTTGGGTCGTCAGAACCAGTCGACTTGTTCAGGCTTGTGTTCAGCTCGGTCGCGTTTGGGATCGCGGCATTGTGGTTGGTGTCCGGATACATGGACCGGCTGCGGCGACCCGCCGTGTTCTTCCTTGCGTTGCTAACAGTCGGAGTGGCGGCGGCGATTGCTTATGCATGTCGTGCCGACTGGGAGACTAGCGATCCAATCGAGCTCGGCTTCGCGGTGTTCCCCGCCGTCTGCGTCTTGATAATCACTTTGGCCATGACACTGGCGGCTCTTATGTGCCGGCGGAGATACTACCCTTTGCGCCTGGTTGCGTGGCTCAGCTTGTTTCTCGTGGCGGGCTGGTTGCTGACTGTCGCTCCCGTCGTGGTGATAAGCTACATTTTGGGCGGGATGTCCGATCCGCGGCAATTCTTTGGTGCGTTGGTGGTGGTCCCGATTGTTGCCGCGCTTACGCTGGCAGTTCTGCTGCCGTTTCTTTTCCTCTCGTTTCTTGAGCCATTCTATCGGAAGCGGGTTATTGGCATGTGGCGTCTGCCTGGTGCCACAGCGCCCGCGGCCACTCCCGCGTCGCCTGAGCCTCCAGCATAGACCAATGGCGTATCGATTGCGTACGGGCTGGCCATCGGATGTAGATCGCTACTCGGACGGGGCAACGCACTCTTCACTTGGCGAAATCCCGGTAACCGCACACTGGCTTTTGCGGTAACGAAAAAGAATCTCCCGCGGAACAGGGATGTGCGGCCTCCAACGCTCCAACGCCGAAAACACAAATCCTTGTTGTCAAACCCATCGCTTTGATATAGGAGAATAGAGTTTGTTACAG
>JAXDCU010000597.1:0-2584 GCA_034677645.1 Verrucomicrobiia bacterium | reverse complement strand
GTTCCGGCTTCAGCACCACCTGGGCCGCCTCGAACTCGCCGCGCGCGGCTGACACTTCCACCGGTCGCGCCTTGCCCAGTGCCGGCCGATCGGGAGCAGGTCGACTGCGTCCCACTTTCCATCCGCTCTCGCACCACCAGACTGTAACACCGTGCTTCTCGGCCAACCACTGGCCATAGGTTGCGTCTTGCAGTATCCCCAGCCGCACACTGGTCTCACCGGCCCACACGACTCCTCCCGTCCGATCCCGCAGGCCAAGCCGCACCCTACGCTCACCCGCGCCGCTGAGTCGAATGTCCGACTTAGCCAATTGCCTCGCGCCCGGATTCAGTCGCATTTTGTGCATTGCGACGACGGCTTGTTGCCCCTCTTGTTCCCAGAACATTTCGTTGATTGTAATCGGCTCGTTCGAGAGGTTTGACAACGCTAGTTCCAAGGCGAATGGCGTTTCGACTCGCCGTGGAGACAGTTCCAGCCGCAAACCGTCTCGAATCTCCGTTGTCGCGACAAACACCGTCTCGCCCTGCGCTTCGGGCGCTTCGCCTTCGAGCTCAGAGTCGTACCCGTAAGCGTTCACCTGGAAACCTCCCTCACCGCCCACGCAGGAAAGCCGGACCATTACTTCGGCCGAGGGGAAAAGACCGGCGGGCAGCGCGACCTCGCCGCCTCGGCGCTGGCCGTCAAACTCGGCTACTGAAAGCCATGTTTTGCCGTCACGGCTCGCCTCGACGCGCAGAGTGCCGCCCACATGGTGGTTTATCGCTACGCGTAGATTCCCGCTCCGCTGCGTGAAGTCCACCACGCGATGGCGATAAACAACTTCCGCGCCTGGCCAAAACACCCACCGATTCGAGTTGAAGCCAGCACGATTTGTCGCCAACGGGCGATGGAAGTTCGCGCCTGCCCAGCCGAAGTCAGCCCAAAATCGATATCGATTCTCTTCAATGCTCTCGCCTTCGCCAAGTTCAAGCCCAGGACCAACCTCAATGTGCGATGCCATTACAGGACGCAGAATCGGAGCGGCGAAGGTCAGGCTGCCGTCCACTTCCCATTGCCCCAGACGCACGCAGTCAGCGCCACTGTCGCTCGGTGCTTGGAAGACAAACTTGTTCTGGCGCCATTCCGTATCGAGCGGAAAGTCGCGGTTGACTCGCTCGGGCCCGGACATCGCGGTGCCGCCGCTCGCGCCGGCATCCCGCCGGCCATGGAACAGCATCTGATACAACCCGCCCGGTTGAAGCGCGATCTTCTCAGTGCGCCAATGACTGCTGTCCTTGCCCGTCCCACGGGCGAGTAAAGCCGGCAGACCGCCCCAGGCGGACGATCGCCACTCTCCCTGGCCTCCGACCAGTTTCCACCCGCGCGGCTCCCCCGCCTCGGCCCGGAATTCCGGGTTCGGCAGCAGATTCGCCGAGGCCTGCGCCGCGCACAAGCGGACACAGGCTAGTAGGATGACTCCGAGACAAGAACTTCGGAACAACAGCGGTAGATTGCGGTTCATTTCATCAACCTAATTGTCGGATTTCCCCGGCGCCACAACAAACCTCCCGACAGCCTTGACTGGGGCGCCTCAGTCTCGAGGCCGCGTCAGTGCCTTGCACTCGCTGACCGGAATGCGCATGTCCATATCCGTGCCTGACTCGCGGTGATCGAGATACTCCGCGGCGCCACCGGCAACGCGGCCCAGTGCGAAGGTGATGAATGGCAGATCGACCGCGCGGTCAACCGTGATCTTCTTCTCGACCAAGAGCGGCCATGCGAACCCCATGCAGACGCAAGTGATGACTGCGTCCACGTTCACGGCGTGGACCTTGGTCGTCACGCCCTGATTCAGCAGCTCGCGGGCGAGGCGATGGTAGAAATCAAGGAACACGTTGTACAAGCCATTCTCATCCAGATACCCACTGATCACACGCTCTCGAGGATCGTAGTTGACCATCTCTTGATTGAATACCGGATGCCCCAGACACGGCACTCTTTCGATGTCCACTCCGGCGTCTTTCGCCGCGGATTTCCGACGGTGATAATCCGCCACATAGGCTTGAGCCAACTTGTCCAAGTTGGGCGCTCTTTTCCGGTCATACGGGTCGGTCAACCCGGTCTCGCGAAAAATCCTGATGAGGAACCGGGCGGCGTCCTTGCCGTTGCCGCCGTGCACCGTGCCGATCGACCCCAGCGTCGTCATCATCGCCGTGTTGGGCTCATTGCCAGCCGATGCGCTGAGTTTGGCGCCCTGTGCCGAGATGGTTCCTGGGCCGTTTGTGATCGAGGCCGTCAGACACATCTCGAACAGCCTGACTTCGAATTCGTGCGCGGGCGGCCAGCCGAGCCAAGAGAGCAGGACGCTGTGCGCGAACCCGCCAGGCCCCTTCATCAGAGCAGCTAGCGAGTAGCCATACACTCTCGGCGTCGCGCCGTCGTTGGACGACACATGAGACGCGTTGCGCATTGGTTGACGCGTCACAAGCCGCCCGAGGCTGCCCTTGAGTTGCTGAGCCAGGAGTTCGTTGTACGGACTTGGGATTCTGCCGGGCCGCGGAACGAGCGCCTTGGGAAGCTTGTTATCCAAGGGGCCAAGGTCAAC
>JAXDCU010000596.1:0-12673 GCA_034677645.1 Verrucomicrobiia bacterium | reverse complement strand
AAAATCCCTAGCCGCGAACGTCACCGTATTTGCGTTCATGACCACTAAGCCTCTCGTGACAAGACGGGCGCGTTTGGTTGCGGCTGAGCCGCGCTGCGAGAAATATGCGGGCTAGCGGCGTGACACGCGGGCCAGTTTCAGGTCAAATCGTCGGTGAAGTCTGTTGCGTACATGGCGGACGCAAATGAGTTCGAATTGCCGGCGGCAACCCGGACAGGCGCCTGGGAAACAACCGGCTTTGGCGCGGTCTACGCCGAGCATGCCCGCGCCATCTACTACCTTGCGCTGCGTATACTCGGAGATGAGACGCAGGCCGAGGACGCCACTCACGATGTTTTCGTGAAGGCGTTCAGGAAGTTTGGCCAGTTCAGGGGCGAATCAGCCGTTCGCACGTGGCTCTATCGCATCGCGATCAACCATTGCCGCAACCTGCTTCAGTCATGGCATGCTCGCAAAATGATCAGTGGCGCGGATGATCTTCTTTTGGAACGAGCGAGCGCGGTGGACGAGAATCCTCTCCGCGTTCTTGAAACCAAGGAACTGGGCCAACGCATACAGCGGACTCTGGATGTACTGCCGGAGGAGTACCGGCTGTTGCTGTTGTTGGTTGCGGACGAACGCCTCAGCTACAACGAAGTGGCCGGGCTGACCGGACAGAGCGCCGACGCGGTACGGGGCAAGCTGCACAGGGCCAGAAGAGCGTTTGCCGCCGCTTTTGTTCAAACGGCTTGATGATTCTATGGAACCCGATTCACACAAAATCCGGATGTCGCAAGAACAGCAGACGCGCCAAGAGGAAGCCGCGCTCCAGAAATCGTCCGGACTCGAATTTCAGACCGCGGACGAAGTTATCCGCTATGACGCCGCTCAAACCCCGCCCCCGCAACGTATCGAACGCCGCGTCCGGGACTCGGTGAACCGGGAAGAAGCTGAACGACTTCCATGGTGGCGACGGTGGTTCGGCGGTTGACTGGCGGGTAGAACACGCGGCACAATTGCCCGGCGATCGCCGCGCGTGCCGTGACGGTCAGTTTCCCGCCGATGAATGTCTGCGCAGAAATCGAGCACCTTATCCGGGCCCGCTATCCAATTCTATACGTGGTCACGAGCGAGGAGGACCGCGTGCAGGCGCTCGTGATGGACATAGCCCAGCGCTGGCAGAAGAGCGTGTTCGAGTGGTCCTGCACTTCGGGGCTTGTCTCTTCCGGCACTTCAGTCCAGTCCCAGAGACAGAGGCAGGCCTTGACGAAGGACCCCCTTGCCGCGCTCGATCAGGTGGTAGATCAGGTCGAACCGGCACTCTTCATTTTTCAAGACCTGCACCCTTTCCTCGCCAGAACCAGTCACGCCGTCGTTCGGCGCTTGAAGGAGATCGCGCCCCACCTCAAGAACACGCGCAAGACAATCGTTATCGTCTCTCCCATCCTCGAAATCCCTCCTGAGGCGGAGAAGGAAATCACCGTCCTCCAGTTTCCCCTCCCGACGGCTGAGGAAATGGGCGTGCTCCTTGAGCGCGTGCTTGAAGAAGTGAGTCTGTTGCCCAACGTTGCCATTGACATCGATGAGGCCGGGCGCGAACGGCTGGTGCAGGCGTCGTTAGGCTTGACCCTGGGCGAAGCGGAGAATGTGCTGGCGAAGATCGTCGTCAAGCACGAGCGCCTGTCGGCCGACCTTGTTGGCGAAGTGTTTTTCGAGAAGCAACAGATCGTGCGCAAGAGCGGCCTGCTCGAATACTACGCCACCAGCGAGACCTTCGATACAGTGGGCGGCCTTCACGCGCTCAAAGACTGGGTCCGCAAACGCGCAACCGCCTTCACACCCGAGGCTCGCTCTTTCGGCCTCCCGGCGCCCAAAGGCATGCTGCTGCTGGGTGTCCAGGGCTGCGGAAAGAGCCTCTGCGCCAAAGCTGTCTCAACACTCTGGCAAGTCCCTTTGCTCCGGTTCGACATCGGACGCGTGTTCGGCAGCCTGGTCGGCTCTTCGGAGGAAAACATCCGCCGCGCCATCGCGGTCGCTGAATCCGTGGCCCCCGCGGTGTTGTGGGTTGACGAGATTGACAAAGCTTTCGCTGGGTCAGCGGACTCGGCTGTGGCGGATGGGGGCACTACCGCGCGTGTGTTCGGGACTTTCTTGACGTGGCTTTCCGAGAAAACGGCGCCGGTGTTCGTGGTCGCCACGGCCAATGACATCTCGCACTTGCCACCAGAGCTGCTGCGCAAAGGCCGGCTGGACGAGATATTCTTCGTTGACTTGCCCGAAGTGTCCGAGCGGGCTGAGATATTTCGCATCCACATCCGCAAACGCAAACGCGACGACGCGAAGTTCGATGTCGAATCCCTCGCGGCGGCGACGCAGTCCTTCAGTGGCGCCGAGATTGAGGAAGCCGTGATAAGCGCGCTTTACGACGCGTTCCACGCTCGAGAGGAACTCACAACCGACTTTGTGTTGGAGGCGGTTCGGCAGTCGGTGCCGCTGGCGCGGACGATGGCTGAACACATCCAGCGGCTGCGTCAGTGGTCCGAAGGGCGCGCGCGCCAGGCCAGCCTCAGCGGAGCAGGAGCTCACCGACCAAGTTGATCTCCTCGCCGTCGTCTGGCGTGGCCAGCGGCATCGAGGCTTTTCACGACCTTCACGATGCCACTGACGGCTTCGTCGGCCTCGGCTGGTTTGAGATTCAGCGGTGGAAGCAAGCGCACGACTTGCGGGCCGGCAGGCACGGTGAGAATACCGGCTTCTTGGAGGCGGCTGACAAACGACGCCGCTGGTGTTTTGGTCTGGGTGGCCATGGCGGGGATCGATTCCTTGGGAGCAAGTTCGAATCCAATCATCAATCCCAAGCCGCGCACGTCGCGGATAACGCTCGGATACCGTTCCGCCACCCGCTCCAGCTCCGTTTTGAGATGCTGTCCAAGCTTGCGTGCATTATCGGAAAGCCTTTCGCGTTCGATTACTTCGATGACTTCAAGAGCGACCGCGCAGGCCAGCGGCGTGCCGCCGAACGTCGATGCATGCTGGCCGGGGCCCAACAGATCGGAATGGCGGTCGCGCACCCAGAACGCTCCGATCGGAAATCCGCCGCCAAGTGACTTGGCCATCGAAACTCCGTCGGGAACAAAAGCTTCGCCTCCATCAACTCCTTCAAGCAAACGCTGGAAGCTTTGAAACCTCCCGGTCCGGAAGTGCCCGCATTGGACGCCATCCATGAGCAGCAGCAAATTCAATTCGTCGCAGAGCGCCCGCAGTCCAAGCAAGTAGTCCGTCGTGGCAAGTTTGATCCCGCCTTCGCCTTGCACACCCTCAACCATTATGGCGACCGTGGCTGGCGAGATCTCCTCGCGCATTGCTGCCAGGTCGTTGTATGGGACATGACGGAACCCTGGAACCATCGGCTCGAATCCTCTTTTCACTTTATCCTGCCCAGTGGCCGAAATACCGGCCAGCGTTCGTCCGTGAAAGGAATTAATCGTTGTCAGGATTTCGAATCGACCCTCGTCGTGTCCGAATCGGCGAGCTAGTTTGAACAAGCCTTCATTCGCTTCGGCGCCACTATTGCAGAAAAACACCTTGCCGGGCGCGAGATGGCCAACCAGCTTTTCCGCCAGGCGCCCCTGGGGCTCGTGGTAGTAGAGGTTCGAGACATGGACAAGCCTCCGCGACTGACGAACAAGCGCCTCGGTAATCCGCGGATTCGCGTGTCCGAGGGCGCAAACCGCGATGCCGGAGCCCATGTCGAGATAGCGTTTCCCGTTCACGTCCCAGAGCCGGCTGCCAGCGCCTCGCGCGAACGCGATATCGAACCGAGCGTAGCTGGGCACGACGAACTCTCCAAAAAGCTTCTGAACGGCCGGGAAAGCACCCAGCTTGGCCGACTTCCCGCGTTGTACAGTTCTCTTGATCATACCACGCATCAGCAAGCACCAGACAACCCCTGCTCCGCAACATTTTTCTCTCGAGGACACCGGCGGCCAGTCCATCCCGCGTTTCAGCAGTTGTCGGGTGAAATCAGGGACCGAGTGGAATCGGTCTCTACCCGATTGATGGAGAGGCTTCTTGTTCGTGCGCACACGCTTTGGGACCTCGAACCGGCCTGAGGGGCACGGCCGCTGGGCGCGCCGGCGAGCTGTCAGATTGCAGCCTCTCGGTTGTCTCCAGGTTTCCTTTGTCGTGAGCTGAGGCGCGGATTTGGGGCAGGTCGGCGCGCCTTGACAGACAGTATCGAGCCGAACATGATTCGCTTCACTTGACGCCTGCGATGGCGATCGTTCATCGATACTGACCGCGGAACCCTACGTGCCAAGCAGACAGGAGATCACAACAACACCAAGAGGAATGTACTGCCATGTGTGAACACTGCACTCGACGCGAGTTTATCGAAACAGGAGTGGCCGCTAGTCTACTCCTCTCCGCCGCAACCTGGACACACGCCGTGGCGTCGGAATCACCGGCCCCACTGCCTCGTCGGAAATCCCGGATTTGCGTGATCTTTACCGGCGCGCCCGGTCCCGCGGACCGCACGTGGGGGGCCGACGCCTCGCAAATGGAAGCCATGAAAGCCCGCCTCGCCAAGGCTGAATCAGACCTGGGCAACGTGGAGTTGATCGTCGGCCAGGCGGGCAACGCCGAACAGACCGCGGAGTTATTGAAGAAAGCAGGGCCAAAGGCGCCCGTCCTCGCGCTCAATCTGCAGTGCTTTGCCTTGGTTGGGATGGTCAAGCCGATTCTCGATGGGGAACATCCACTGGCCGTTTTCTCCTTGCCCGCAAGCGGTCACGACTGGATGTACCCGCACCGGTGGCAACGGCAGGGCCATCGCGTCACTCTCCTGCCCAGCAGCGACTACAACGAAATCGAACGGGCCATTCGCATGCTCAGAGTCATCCCGATGATGCGGCAAACGCGAATTCTGCTTTTCCCTCCGGCTCAGGGCACGAAACCGGCCCAGTCGCCCGAAGAAGTCAAGAAACGCCTGGGCGCCGATGTGGTTGCGGTGGAGGAGAAGACGTTTGACGAGATGATATCCTCCGCCGATGACAAGGCGGTTCAGGCGGAAGCCGAGCGCTGGACGAAAGAAGCCAAGGAAATCGTCGAACCCAGCAAGGGCGACATCGCCAAGGCCGCACGGATCAGTGTGGCGCTGCAGCGCCTGATCGAGCGCGAGCAGGCGCAGGGGCTGGCGATCGGCACTTGCATGGGATGGTTGCCCAAGGGATTCCCCTGCCTTGGTTTCGCGCGCCTGCGCGACAAAGGCATCCCCGCCGCATGCGAGGGCGACATGGACTCGCTCTTGACCATGCTTCTTTTTGGATACGCGCTTGATCGCGCTGGGTTCCAGGGCAACGCCACATTCGATACTTCGCGCAACGTGGTCTGGACAGCCCATTGCACGGCGCCGTTGAAGATGGAAGGCCCCAATAGCAAAGACGCTCCCTACCTGTTGCGCGGGCATTCCGAGGTCGGCGGCAGCGGGTGTGTTCCCGAAGTCCAGTACCGACTCGGCGAAACAATCACCCGCACCAAGATGGTCAACTTGGACACGATCCTTGCCTCGACCGGGAAGATCGTCGAAGTCCCGCCCCGATCGGTCCGCGCCTGTCGCACTCAGATCGTCACTGAAGTCCGTGACGCCGCGAAAATGGCGGCCAACTGGAGTAGTGTGTTGGAGACTGAAGACGCCATGACACTCTTGCACCGCGTAGTGTTCTACGGCGACCACATGGACACCGCGCGACACCTTGCCCGACTGATGGGCATGAAAGTAGTTGAGGAAGGCTGAGGTCAGCAAAGGCGTGTTAGGCTCTGAGGCTCTTGGTTTCTGGTTGTTTGAGCGGCTCGTTGTGGGCCGAGTTCGCACCAGTCAATGTCGCGTGCCCCAACAGCGCGCGACAAACCCGATGGTCGCCGTTGCTCGTCCAGAATCAGCGGCGCAGGGTGATGCTCTTGATGACTCGCAGTTCGACGGGCCCCAACAGGCCGGATTGAGCAAGCTGGTCGTTCTTCTTCCACAGCCGCCAGCTTGTGAAGGTGTATCTTCCTGTTGGGCTTCGCCGTCCTTGCTGGAGCCACGCAGGCCACTCTTTGAGCGTGCCGTCGGGGTTGCGCTCGCTGTCTTCGGCCAAATGTTCGTCTCCGATCTGCCGGTTTATCCAGAGGTTAACCAGTTTCACCTCGAGTAGATTCTCGCCCGGTTCCGCCGCTTCGGTCACGTCGAGTTCGAAAGGGGTCTTCCAAAGAGTGCCAAGCTGCTTGCCATTGAGCGCGACTTCGGCGATCACGGCCACCTCGCCGAGACTGAGGCAAAGGCGCTGGTCTTTGGAGAGCATGTTGGGCGGAACCTGGAACGTTCTGGAATACACCGCGGTTCCGGAGTAATACTTCACGCCAGGCTCCGGGTGCTCACTCCAAGATATCAGCTTCTCGAATCTGAGTTTGTCGGGAGCTCCCCAGTCGGGCGAGAATGCTACATCCCAAGGCCCCTCAATAACTAGAGGCTCAGGTAAAGCACCAATCTCGAATCGCCTTTCGCTCCCCCGGGCTGGCTGGAGTGTGTATTGGCCGGGTTGAGAAACCAGAGCGGTGATGCGTCCATCCGCCGTCCGAGTCAGCGCGATGGGCGAATGGGTCGCCACAGCCGTCACATTCCCTGAATCTTGGTCTGAGTTGAGCCAAGCGGTCGCGAGAATCGGCTCGCCGTTCCGCCTGACCTCAGTGATGCGGTCAGGCTCCAAACCCGCATTCTTGCGAAAGACAACGAACACGGAACCGTGAGCGTCAAGGCGCATGTGAACTCGTGTGACATCGCCAAACCTGTCGTAAACCGCAGCCTGTTCGATCCGGCCCGTGTCGGGCCACCACAACTCAGGCCGTCGTCCGCTGACACGAAATGAACACACCGCCTCATCGGGATGCGCGTTCTTGTTTGCCACGAAATAGACTTCGATGTCGCCGATGCTCCGGTGGATGAACCGGAAACCTTTTCGCGCGCACCTGGTCTGGGCATCGAAATCGGGCGGGACACCCAGTTGTTCGAGCAATCGGCAGAGTATTTTCACGTCTGGAATAGTATCCACCGTCCCCCCGCCGGCCTGAACGTCGCCCCA
Source organism: Verrucomicrobiia bacterium (assembly GCA_034677645.1). Classification (GTDB taxonomy): domain Bacteria; phylum Verrucomicrobiota; class Verrucomicrobiia; order Limisphaerales; family J093; genus JAAYVR01. The sequence continues at coordinate 5,576 of JAXDCU010000596.1, read as the reverse complement.
GGGCGCCATGCCCATGGCGCCTAACTCAAGCGCCGGGGTCCAGGACTCGCCAGATTCGTCAGTGCCCGGCGGCTTATCGGAAGCGAGCCACGCGCCGTCAGTCGGCACTTGCGCGGTCCGATTGTCGCCGTAAACGAGCTTCAACATGCCAATGAGCCCGGCTGGGTTGGGCGAAGCAGTCGCGTTCAGTGCCGAAACGGTAACGACGTTCTTCCCGGGCTTGAGCCAGGCTCTCACGTCCATTTCATATGTCCTTGACCAATTGTCTCCCGAACCGGCGACGTGGCCGTTGATTTCACATTCAAAGGAATTGTCTGCCGTCATCACAAGGCGTGCGGAAACCAACGGCGCCGCGTCGATCTCGACGGTGCGGCGAAAGAAGCGACGGCCAGGCGGCGCGCTGGCGGCTGGGTTGCCTTCCTTGAACCAAATCCACTTCGCGCTGACCAGATGAATTTCCTCTTGGGCGCTGGGGGGCGGCTTTGGTTTGAACTCACCGCCCCAGAAGAGCCGGCCTTTGCCGTACGTGCGGGGTGAGAGTTCCGCGGGCGGCTCACCACGGCCCCACAACTCCGCTGCTAGGTCCTGGACTTCCGCGTCGCATGCCGGGTATCCACTCAGGCTAGGCGATTTGCGCGGCGGCGCGCCGACGACGGTCGCGCCATCGACCACCAGGTCTTTGATCTTTCGCAGCAGTTTGGGCGTCATCGTCTCCGCCTGGGGCAACACGAGCATCCCGTAGTTCATCCCATCCGGCAGAACCAAGCGCCCGTCTCGAACCTTCATGCGTGTGAGCACTACTTCGGGTGGGCAGCCGTCGAAATTATAGCCGGGGCGATCTAAGCCTGACTTGACTGGCGATTTGAAAGCTTGCGGCGCCATCTCCGGCGCGAGAAAGCACAGGTCAGCCACGAACAAACCCTGCTGCAGAAGGAACTGGCAACGCGCGAGGTATTCGTGCCACGCCTTGGACTGCTCCCACCAGGTTTGCGTTCGCTCGTAGTGCAATCCCCACGGGCCCATGGACATTCCCGGCCGCGCGTCAGTCCAGGGCTGCAGAGCATATCGGTGAAAAACGAACCGGTTTATGCCTTCGCAGAATGCCCAATCACCCAAGTCCTTGTGCATGCCGGGGTGCCACTGCCATCTCTCGGCATCGGTCGCGGTGTACGCCTCCGCGCCCAAGATGGTTTTCCCGTAGACGTGCGCGGCTGACGACATTTGAGTGCAACTATAGGCCGCGCCGAACTTGTCCCACGACCAGAACTCGGCCATTGGCTCGTCGGCACGCCCCGCGTAGGTCAAGTCGTCGGCCGGTTCCCCGTAAGCCTCGATCGAGAGCCGGATGCCGTTGCGCCGCGCCAGCTCCTGTAAATGCCCGGCGTAATTCTCCACAAGCAGGTCACTGACCGTCATTCGCACGTCCCAGAGAAACCGCTCCGAGACCTCGAGGCTATCGACGACGTAGCCCGCCATAACCGGCAAGTAAGGAAACGGGTCATAACCCCGCACGCGCTTGAACTCGTCCCGGAATCTTGGCGTCCAGTTCTGCGAGCCCACTTCCCAACTGTCGATGTGAGTCGAAACAAGCGTCTTTTCCTCACCAACCAGACTCTTGGAGTCTTCGATTATTTTCGACATCAGCCCCGCGAAGGCGGCCTCGGCCGCTTCCTTGCTCAGCTTGTCGCACTCGAGCCCTCGCCCGCTGAGCGGCGCGGGATGATTGTCCTTGCCAGTCGTGGTATGGCCGAGACGCAAAAGAGTCCAAGCGCCAGCCGGCACGTCCCATGTCACCCGACCCTCTTTGCTGAAAGGCACGTCCAGAGCCACGATGCGATCCCGGGACAGAACCGCGCCGACTTCCAAAGTGGGGAATTCCGAGCGCAACGGTATTTCCTCAGTGGTCGCGGCGGATTTCCCAGCCAGCTTTGGAATCGAGTAAGCGCGGGCTGGCGTTGGAAACGCAAACACGGCGATATCCCGATAGTAGTCCTTCACCGCTGTCGGCCTTCGCAATTCCGCCTCGAATCTCATCGGTCCGATTAGGTTTGTCTCCGTCCAAACGACTCTTTGCATGGAAAGCTCCGGCGTGATCCAAGGTCCTCCGCTTCCGCACCAGCCTGCGTCGTTGTTGACATTGACCTGGAGGCCGAGCCGGTGTGCCTCGGCGCATATGTGTTTGAAAAGACTCCGCCACAGCGGGCCGGCAAAGGCGGCCGGCCCCGTTGGCGCGCCCTGGTCGGTTTCCATGTAGAGCACTCCCCCAATGCCAACTCGCTGCATCGCTTCCAGGTCCAATGTGATTCCATTGCTGCTGAGATTGCCGTCCAGCGGGAACCAGTACACCCACGGACGCGCGGAGTGGGGCGGATTCCTGAACCCGGACTCGAGTTTCTCTGGCGTGAATGGTTTGGAAAGGCGATCAGGCGTGGACGCGCTGCTGTTCCGTTCCCGAATCGCGGCGAGTTGCAGCGGCTTGACTGGGTCGGCGTTGTGGCTGTCGAGGTCAGCCCGCGCGCTCACGCCCTCAAGGACCATCAGAGAACAGCACAACAGTGTCGAGATAGCGCGTGTTTCCGGGCTGAACAGTCTGGATGTCCAAATCATGTTGCGTCTGGCGATCAAGCGTGCGTCTTGACGGGGTGCCGGACGCGCCTTCGACTTTGCGGGCGCCAGGTCAGTTCTGAGGAAAAGACGTTCCTGAGGAAAACAGCGTAGAGAGGAGCCGGGCCATTTCATGCGGCTGAGAGTACCCTTCAACCTATCTCATAACCAGTGTCAACATTGGCCGACACACGCACCGACAGCTAATGACAGTCGTCTGGTTCGCTATGTTGATGTTGACCATCGAGTGGTCGTCGCAAACAATGATCCGCGACATGGCCCAACGTTCCCCCAAAAAGACATGGCCATCAAGCCACGACACAATGAAGACGCAATCACATATCTGCTTGTTGGCGGCGAGTCTGACTCTCGCCTTGGCAACCCAAGCCCAGAACCGGGTCCGCACCCCGATCAATATCCCGGACATACCGGGCTACATGACGCTCAAGTGCGATTTCCACGTCCACACGGTGTTCTCGGACGGGAGTGTCTGGCCAAACGTGCGACCCGAGGAAGCCTGGCGGAACGGCCTGGACGCGATCGCCATCACGGATCACATCGAATATCATCCCCACAAGGACGACCTGCCCACCAAGCACAACCGAGCATACGAGATCGCCAAGCCACATGGCGACGCACTGGACGTGATCGTGATTCGCGGCTCGGAAATCACGCGCTCGATGCCACCGGGACACCTCAACGCCGTGTTTCTCGAAGATGCCGCCCCTTTGGAAACAACGGAATGGCGCGATGCGGTTCTGGCGAGTGTCAAGCAGGGAGCTTTCATCTTCTGGAACCACCCCGGTTGGGAGAGTCAACAGCCGGATGGAATTGCTCGCTGGTACGCTGAACACGACGAACTGGCCACCCAGAACGCGTTGCATGGGATCGAGGTTGTTAACGGGGACTCATACTATCCCGAAGCGCACCGATGGTGCCTCGATAAGAAGCTCGCGATAATGTGCAACTCCGATATTCATGCCCCTATCGGCATGGAATACGATGCCTCAAGGAACGAGCATCGTCCCGTCACTCTTGTCTTTGCTACCAATCGTGCGCCGGCCGCGATCAAGGACGCGCTGCTCAACCGCCGCACCGCCGCCTATGCGGGCAACAAGCTGGTTGGCGAAGAACAATTCCTGCGGCCGATTTTCGAGAAGTCCGTCCGCATCGTGTATTGCCCGAAGAGCATCAAGGGAAGAAACCGCGTCTATGTTCAAGTCCACAACGGCAGCGACATCAGTTACGAACTCAAGCGCACGCGGGAACTTGAAGACGTTGCTATCCCGGCTTCGATCAACTTGATGGCAAATCGGACAAGTCTGATCGAGGTCCGCGGCCGTGGAATCACCGCGCAAGTCCGACGCTCGCTCGCTCTTCCCTATCGTGTCGACAATCTGCTGGTGTCGCCGAATCAGGGACTGGATATCACACTTGCGATTGACATCGAGCTGTTGCCGTAGATTTGAGTCTCGTTACCTCGACTCATGGCGAAGGTCAGCGGTTCCGTCTATTGCCAACTTAGTCTGGCACGCTGAGCTCAACGAGCACAGGGAGGTGATCTCCTCCGATCCGGGGCCCCATCCGCCTGTCAATCACGGCGATGCTTGGTGACACGAGGCAGTGATCAAGTGGAATCCGCAACGGCGCTGGCAACAGAGCCGGCCATGAGCCGAACAAGCCTCGCCCCTGGGCGGAGTTCCTCAGTCCGCCGTCTCGGAGCAGGTCCGCAAACCAGGGACTCCACGGGGTGGCGTTCAGGTCGCCACACACAACGACCGGCTGGGATTTCCCTCTCGCGCGCGCGGCCAACTCCTGCAACTGCCGCTTGCGCAGGCGCGCGTTCTCCGCGGTGCTGGGCGGAAGAGTGTGGACGCCCAGGAATCGGATCGGCGTGCCGCCGACCTCCAGCGTCGCTTCAACAAAGGGGACACCTGATTCTGTAAGCGCGCAGAGAGCCAGGGCGTACTGCGCCCGGAAATGAACGCTCAACTCGAGCATCCACCAAAATCGGCCAAGAAACGTCGCGACTGTGGCGACACAAAGCAGGACACAGCACACCTCCAACAGACCGTTCACGCTGAGCGGCAGTCGAAACGGTTGGCGCGTCGAGTCCGGGTTCATGTCCCTGGGAGGAGCTGGACGCGGTAGAAGCGAATATAGCCTATGGCCGTCGAATCGAGGAACTCGACGAGCGGGCTGGACGCCGTGACAACGCCGCCCACCTTCGCCCAGGGGTAACCCGCGGCAAAGCGGTCGCGGCGCCAGACCTGGTACCGCGCTCCAGCCACGCCAGTCCACCGCAGAGTCGTGCCCGCCCGAGACAGCGTCACATTGTCGAGCTCGACAGTCGGCAAGGAGGTTGAGCTTGTGGGGTCGGAACCGGCCGCGCACTCGTACCAGTTATTGAAAGTGTCACCGTCGGGATCCTGCGCGGGCCCGGCCTCCGCCGCGACCCAAAGTGAGAAATAGCGCCGTTGGAAACGGTCATCGAGTCCGTCGAAATTGTCGTCGGGACAAGCCGGCGCGACTTCGAAGAATCCGTTCGCATAGGCAGTGTGAGAGTCGCGTGAGACGATTAGAGAGCGAAGACCGGGAATAGCGTTGCTGCTGACGCTTGCGTCCACATAAAGAAGGTTGTATCCGGAGACAACGGCGGAACCGAGAGGCTCGAAGGCGAATCCGGCACCCGTCGCGCTGAGCGTGGCGCCCGCCAGCGAATCTCGGCTGTACACACCCACAATATAGTTGCTCTGCCCCTGCCGCATCGTGGCAGTGGCATTGCCAGGGAAAGGGTGGACGAGGTCGCGGCTGGGAGGCCGAATGCCAACAATGCGGATTGCCGGCGTACCCGCCGTGAGACTCAAATCAAGAGTCTTGGTCTGGTTTGCGCCCACACTGACGGCGGTGGTTTGGATTGGGAGAAACGACGTTTCGGCCCCAGCATAAGTGGCTGAGATATCCGTGCCTCG
>JAXDCU010000595.1:0-18806 GCA_034677645.1 Verrucomicrobiia bacterium | reverse complement strand
TTCACATGGGTGCAGTTGATCTGCTGTTGCTCTTCGATCGTGTCAAGGTGGGGACGATGGTCTGGATTGATCCGGACTGAGGGTTGGAACCTGTTGCTGGAACGGCACTTGAGCACGGAACGAGATTTATAGAGATTTCGCTTGTCACCACTACATGTTGTATTAACGTGACGAAGCCACTCAACTAAATGGGGTGTGTCGTCGCCGGCTCGAAAACCGACGCTCCCCTGACCATGTGCGGCACTTGATCTCTGAACACATGCTGGCGCCGGCTCGGCACCGTGATGACATTGCAGCCCGACCGACGTATCAGGACCAACCAACCAATACCATGATAGACGCTAACGACCAGATCATCTCCTCCATGCCGGCACCAACCCGTCGCCGGAGGGCGCAGCATGCAGTTACCTCGGAGCGCGTTGGGGCAGGGGCTGAGGCTCTTTCCCGCAGGACACTCACGATCGAACAGGTGTTCAGCGACCCAAAGGTGAGCCCGTTCGACCAGATCGAATGGGAGACGCGAACGGCGGAGATCACCGATGACAACAACAAGGTGATATTCAAGCAGGAGAACGTCGAAGTACCCAAGGACTGGTCAGCTCTGGCGACAAAAGTCGTTTGTTCAAAGTACTTCTACGGCGATCCGCAGAAGCCGGGCGAGCGTGAGTATTCGGTGCGACAGCTCATCCACAGAGTGACTCGCACCTTGGCGGACTGGGGCGTCAAAGACGGTTATTTCACTGCCGCGGATGGGGAGGTGTTTTATCAGGAACTGACTTGGCTGTGCCTCAACCAGTATGGGGCTTTCAACTCGCCAGTCTGGTTCAACGTTGGTCTTCACCACCAATACGGCGTCGGCACCAACTCGGCACGTGGCGCATGGCACTACAACGCCGGAAAGGGCATTGCGGAGCGGCTGCCCACACAATACGAACATCCGCAGGCGAGCGCTTGTTTCATTCAAAGTGTCGAGGACAACATGGAGAGCATCATGCAGCTCGCGTTCAGCGAGGCGATGCTTTTCAAGTACGGCTCCGGCACGGGCACGGACCTGACCCCAATCAGGTCCGCGAAAGAAAAACTGAGCGGCGGTGGTCGGCCCAGCGGTCCGCTCAGTTTCCTAAAGGTGTACGATCAGGTTGCTAACGTGGTCAAATCGGGCGGCAAGACCAGGCGCGCGGCCAAGATGAACACGCTGCGCGACTGGCATGGGGACATCGAACAATTCATCGACGCCAAGCAGAAGGAGGAACGCAAGGCTTGGGCACTTATAGAGCAGGACTACGACCCAAGCCTGAATGGCGAGGCTTACAGCTCGGTCATGTACCAGAACGAGAACCTGTCGGTGCGAGTGAGCGACGAGTTCATGCAGGCCGCTCTCGACAACCGCGAATGGTGGACGCGGTCGGTCACCACCGGAGAACCGATGGAGAAGAAAGACGCGGCGACGCTCCTGAACAAGATCGCCGAAGGCACCTGGGTATGCGGCGATCCGGGCATGCAGTACGATGGCGCTATCCAGAAGTGGCACACATGCAAGGGAACCGAGGCAGTCCATTCCACCAATCCATGTAGCGAGTATGTCTTCATAAACAACACCGCCTGTAATCTCGCATCGCTGAACCTGATCAAGTTCCGCCAGCCAGACGGCACATTCGACATCGAGCGCTTCAAGGCGGCTGTCCGCATCTTCATCACCGCTCAGGAGATACTGGTGGACAACGCCAGCTATCCCACGCAGACCATTGCCGAGAACTCGCACATATTTCGATCGCTTGGCCTGGGCTATGCCAATCTCGGTTCTCTTATCATGAACTATGGCTTGCCTTACGATTCCGACGCAGCGCGTTCGCTCGCCGGAGCCGTGACCGCGATCATGACCGGCCACGCATACGAGCAATCGGCCGAACTGGCCGCTATCCATGGTCCGTTTCCCGGATACCGGGATGCCCGCTGCGCGCATGTGCGCAAACCGCTGGCCAAGGACAACGCCGAATCGATGCTTGGAGTGATCAGGTTGCACAGGGAAGCCGTTGAGGCGATCGCCCCAAGCCCCGAATTCGCCCCGCTCAAGGACGAAGCCCGGCGCTGCTGGGACCGCGCTCTTGAACGCGGGGAACGTTTCGGATTTCGCAATGCACAGGTTTCCGTGCTTGCGCCCACCGGCACGATCGCGTTCCTAATGGACTGCGACACCACGGGCATCGAACCGGATATTGCTTTGGTGAAGTACAAGCTCCTTGCCGGTGGCGGTTCGCTAACGATCGCGAACCGGACTGTTCCTTATGCCCTTCGCCGGCTTGGCTACACTCAGCCCGAAATCGAGAGCATCGTTGCCCACATCGAACGGTATGACACGATTGAGGATGTCGAACATGACGGCAAGACGGTCCGCGGCGGTTTGAAGCCCGAACACCTACCGGTATTCGACTGCGCGTTCAAGCCGCGCCACGGACAACGCAGCATACCCTACATGGCGCATCTGAAGATGATGGCTGCCGCCCAGCCGTTTATCAGCGGTGGCATCTCGAAAACGGTCAACATGCCTCACGAGAGCAGCGTTTCGGACATCCGGGACGCCTATGTGCAAGCATGGCGGATGGGGCTTAAGTGCGTGGCAATCTACCGGGACGGCTCAAAGCGCTGCCAACCTCTGAACACCAAAAAGGGCGGCGAAGGCGGCGACGACACATCGAATAAGGCGCAAGCGATCGAGAACCGCATCCACCAACTCGAAGCCGAGGTGGCCAAGCTGAGCGAACTAACTGGGAAACCGCTTCGCCGGCGTCTGCCCGAAACGCGCAAGGCTATCAATCACAAGTTCAACATTGCCGGGCATGAGGGGTATCTGAACGTGGGTCTGTTTGATGACGGCCAGCCCGGCGAGCTTTTTATCACGATGGCAAAGGAAGGGTCCACCATCGGCGGTCTCATGGATACGGTCGCCACACTCACGAGCATGGCCCTTCAGTACGGCGTGCCGCTAGACGCCCTAGCGAAGAAATTCAGCCACCAGCGCTTCGAACCGAGCGGCTTTACCAAGAACCCAGACATAAAAAAAGCCTCATCAATAATCGACTATGTTTTCCGCTGGATGGCGTTTCAGTTCATCCCCGGTTACAGGGAGGAGAACTCGCCCATCCGCGGCCAGCAGGAACTCCCAATCCCTGGCCTCCAGGAGGAGATCAAAAAGCACGTTAACAAACCCGTGCCCGATCTGCCCATCGACGAGGATGACACAGCCTTCTTACCCAAAGGACCATTGTCAAAGGACACCAATGCCACTTCCGCACGGGTTCCCGGCAATGGACAGACCCAGAGCATAACCGCCACGTTTGTTAACCAGCTCGATGCGCCAATGTGCACCAACTGCGGCCATGTGACCGTCCGTTGCGGAGCTTGTTACAAGTGTCTGAACTGCGGCGAAAGCCAGGGGTGCGGCTAGCAGTGCGGTCTTGTCTCGGTGAATAGGAAGAAACCGGTATCGTGTCGCGAGACTTGTTAGCTGGAGATGCCAGGATTAACCTGTGCTCTCGATGAAACACTCGCTGGTCGGTCTGTCTTTGTTGATGGTGGCGGGGCTTTCGATGCCTCTAATTCTTGCCGGCGCAGCCCAGGGCACGAGCGACGCAGACACACTCTTGGTTCAGCCCTGGCGACGTGTTGCACTCGATCCGGAATACAGCGGTGCGTGGGTTGTGGCGGGCGATCTGAATGGCGACAGGGAGATTGAGATCGTCAGCGCTCGCAACGTGGACAAGAACGATATTCATTTCACCAGTGCCGTCGTCGCGCAGGCTCTCGACGGTGAAGTGCTCTGGCGCTGGGGCGATCCCAAGATCGGACGCAAGAAGCTCCACCACGACGTCGCATGCCAGATTTACGACTGGGACGGTGACGGCCGCAATGAAGTGGTGGTGTGCGCGCAGGACGCTCTTGTCGAGTTGGACGGCGCCACAGGCAAGGAGAAACGCCGATTGCCATTGCCGAACGAAGCCACCGATTGCCTCGTCTTCGCCAATCTCTCCGGCAACTCGCGCCCGACCGACGTGCTTGTGAAAACCCGATACACTCAAATCTGGGCCTTGAGCCGCCACGGGAGAATACTCTGGACGTCCATCAACCCAGGCGGCTACCGCACTGCGCATCAGCCCGTGCCGGTGGACCTCGATGGCGACGGCCGGGACGAAGTCATGGCCGGCTACGCCATGCTCAATTCCGACGGTTCGACACGTTGGGTGTTCAAGTCCCAAGAAGTGGACCAGGCACGCGGACACTGCGACTGTTTCCGGCTCGTCCGCGCCGGCAAGAGCCCGGAGGAATGGCGTTTCGTAATGACTTTCTGCGGCGCGAATGCGATCGCGCTGCTCGATGGCAAGGGCACGGCGATTTCGGAATCGACGGGCCAACACTTCGAGTCGGTGGACGTCGGCCGGATTCGCGCCGATTCCCCAGGTCTGCAAATGGCTGTCGACATCGACCATGGCGCTTGGGGCCAGGGACCGCTCTGGGTTCTGGATGAGAGTGGCGAGGTAAAGACCAAAATCATGACCGACTACGCTCGACACCACGCTTTGCTCGATTGGACCGGTGACGGAGTGTGTGAAATTGTCATCGCTCAACCGCGGGCGGTTTTTGACGGCTGTGGTCGCCGCGTTGCCACACTCGCCATGGACCCTAAGGACGACAACGAAGGCGAAGAGCGGCTTGTTCTGGCCGGTGATTTCACGGGCGATGGAGTTCCCGACGTTGCATTGACGACCCGATCGATGACACACGTTTTCATCTACATGAATGAGCGCGGCAGGCGGCCAACTCCGCCAGCCCCACTTGGAACCAGAGTGAACTTCACGCTATACTAAGACATAACAGCGCGGCGGACTGCTGAGCTCGCCGCCCAACCAAGCCCCGTGAACACATGAAAAACTCCATCTCACGCCGCAGTTTCATCGCCGCATCGGCCGCCACTTCTGCCGGGTTACTTGCCACTTCCGCGCTCGCGCCCGCCGCTGAGAATACAAAACGCGAGCTGCCCACCCCCTCGGCCGATCAACTGCCGCGCTGGCGCGGATTCAACTTGCTCGAGAAGTTCACAAAGCGATCTGACGGCAACCCGCCCTTCAGCGAACAGGACTTTGAGTGGATCGCGGAACTCGGTTTCGACTTCGTCCGGCTGCCCATGTCTTATCTCTGTTGGACCGACCCGTCCGACTGGCTCAAGCTGCGCGAAGACGAGCTCAAGCACATCGATCAGGCAATCGAGTTTGGCCGCCAGTACGGGATTCACGTGAACTTGAACTTCCATCGCGCGCCGGGTTATTGCGTCAATCCGCCGCCCGAACCGCTCGATCTTTGGCAGGACGAGAAAGCGCTCGACGCTTGCGCGACGCATTGGGCTGCGTTCGCCCGGCGCTACCGCGGCATACCGAATAACCGGGTCAGTTTCGACCTGGTGAATGAACCCAAGGACCTGCCCGAAGACAACTACGTCCGCGTCGTGACACGGCTTGTCGAGTCGATCCGGGCGGAGGACCCGCCCCGGCTCATAATCGCCGATGGGCTGCGTTGGGGGAACAAGCCCGTTCCCAAGCTCGCTCCGCTTCGCATTGGCCAGAGCACGCGCGGCTACCAGCCAATGCGCATAAGCCATCACAAGGCGAGCTGGGTGGGCGGTCAGAACTGGCCCGAGCCGTCTTGGCCGCTCAAGCTCAAGGAGAACGATGTCTGGGACAAGGAACGCCTGCGCCGCGAACAGATTGAACCGTGGAAGAACCTCCAGCGCCAGGGCGTCGGAGTCCACGTCGGCGAATGGGGAGCATTCAACAAAACACCGTACGCCGTCGCGCTGGCCTGGATGCGCGATTGCCTAGACCTCTGGCGCGAGGCTGGCTGGGGCTGGGCGTTGTGGAACTTCCGCGGCAGTTTCGGAATCCTCGACAGCGACAGGACTGACGTGCGCTATGAAGTCTGGCGCGGGCACAAGCTGGACCGCGCAATGCTCGAGCTGCTTCAACAAGGGTGAGCTGCCGCCCTGATCGGATCAACTCTTGCGCCGCCGCCAAAGGAGCGTGAGTCCCAGCAAAGCCACGCCAGTGACGACCGCTGCCTCCGTTGGCTCAGGCACAATGACGAGGTTACCCCAGTAATTCCAGGGTTTGAGGCCGGGCGCCAGACCAAAGGCGGGGAAGAGAGTCCAGTTTGGCGCCCCAACACCGCCCGGAGGGACAGCCAATTCCGCGGCCTGCATTGTGGTTGTTTTCTTCGGGTCGTACCCGATTGCGGCAAACTGACTGGCTCCCTGTTTTGCCATGATGTTTGGATCGAACGCCACGGTGTTCTGCATGCTGGCAAACAGCGGACCGGCGCCCGGCGACCAACTCACATTCCAGGCCCAGGCAGCCCAGCCACCGTTAACGTCGTTCAATACCAAAGCAACGCTAAGAATGGGGGGCGTCGGTGGAAGCGGAGGTGGCGTCGCCGGTTGTTGTGGTGGTGGCGGCACAATCGAGATGCTCAGCGTCTGGCCGGTGAGATCTGGATCTGACGGCCATTCGTAGTTCCAAGCGGCGGCTTGGGGGAATTCTATGGCCGGGTCGCCCCAAGACATTACCAGTCCGTCACCGAAACCGCCGGAGTCCTTGTCGTCCATCACATACAACTCGGGTGTGACAAATTCGAAGGTCGGCCAATCTGACTTGTACAGCTCCTTCAAGGCGTCAGACACGGCCCCTCCTCCCGTAACGTCTACTGGGCTGATCCGCCCGTCGCCCACCGCTGTCTGCCAATCACTCTCGCTGTACAACAACACTGGTAAACCGCCGGCCAGAAGCCGCGGGGCTAGACCCACGGCTAGAGCGGTCGATGCTGCGGCAGAGATCATCCATGCAGTCTGATTGATGTGTTTCACGTTTGCGATCTCCTTAAACTGAAGGTTCACTTCGTCACTTCGTTTTGGCAACACTCCGCAGAGTGCTTTCACAACAACCCGCCTCTTTCGGGAACACATTGGCCTCTCGCGCGTCTTCTCTATCACAAGCCCTCTGTTCAGCCCGACGCACAGCTTTCAGGCGCCGGTGAAGGCCACATTCCCTTCGCCTACGTTATCGATCAAATCAAAAGCACCCACATAAGTCAAGACCGGACTAGCCCCGGACTAGTACGACACATGACCGAAACATGACCTGGTCGCCGTATTCCGGTCTCATCTCGCCTTCTTTGTTGGCTGGCGAAACAGGATGTTCCCTTCGGCGTCGCGCCACTCGTTTGTCCCTTTGCGCTTGGTCTTTCGCGCGAGGTTTTCGAGGTAATACAGCGTCGGTTCGGCGATGTGCTGGTTGTTCAGGAACGGCTCAGTGTACTGAATAGCCGCGTATTTCCGCTGGCCAATGTGATGTTGTTGGCCCACGTGATCGTTCCAATCGACGCCTTCGGTGAGGAAGCCGTGCGGACCATAATGATGTTTCGATATGGCGCGTAGGATCGTCAAGCCGTCCAGCTCGCACTCCTTTGCGCGAGCTGGTTCTCGGCGGCGCAAGTCCGCGGCGGCCTCGAACATAGCCAACGCGGCTTCCGCGTTCTCCCAAAGATAGGATGTGTCCCAGGACTTCTCCATGTATAGCAGTCCTTTCGTAGCTACATTGTTCCGGTCCTCGTGCATTTTGAATTGGTCGAGGCCCGCCAGGCATGTGTCATATGCGAAGCGCCGGATTCCTTTGTCGTCGAGCAGGCGCGCGGTGCGCAGAAGAGTGCGAAAGGCGACCGAGTAGGCGACGTTCTCGTGCGGATCATAAGTGTCGTGGTTGATACTGCCGAATATACCGCCGGCTTGGATGAATACGCCGGTCTTGTCGCGCAGCTCAGTGCGGTAATCCGCAAGTTTGCGGGCGGTCAGGCCGGTTTGAAGTTGGAGGACGAACAGACCGTCGGCGGAAGTCTGCCAGAACTTGTCCTCGCCACTGTCGGGCGACCGGCGCCACACCTTGCCGTCGGGGGTGGTCCGCCGCGGGAACCAGCCATTGGGCACCGGCTCCACATGTTTCCGAATCCACCCAGCCGTGCGAGCTGCCATGTTGCGCATGCGCGCGCGGCGGACGTCTTTGGTTGGCAGATTTTCGGCGAAAACGAGCAGTTGATAGGCGATCTTGGCCATCGAGCCGGGGCAGAACCAGTCCGACTTGTGTTTGTAATTCAGACAGAACTGGCCGCTCGTGGTTTCGCGGTACCCACGAATGAAACCCGTCTCCTCATCCAGGAACCCGCAATCCAACACATGATCGAGAATACTCAGCGCGTTGGTTTGCCAATCGGGTCTGCCGATGAATCGGCTCCAGGTATAGATTTCCCAGGCGCCGCCAACCGCATTGGCCGCCCAACCCGGACCTTCGAGGTTGCCAAAATCATGCCAGCCCATAACCCGGCCTTCGGGATCGACAAAACTCGATGCCGACACAAGGTGGCCGCGCGTGTCGCGCGCGAGCGTGCGATCGAGCGTGAACCGCAGAGAGTCGTTCACCGAATCGACGATGCTGTAGGCGGGGTCGGCCGGCACATGGAACGAGCGCGCGGGGCGGTCGACAGTGCTTACGGTGAAGGCGGCGCAGCAAGCCGCCAGGAAGACCAGCCCGGTTGGCAGGAGAATGTCCGTTCTCACACCAACCGCATAGCACAGTCTAAGCCGGTCGGGGAAGTCTCGATTTTGGCGTAACCGTTCAGTCTTGGTAGGACGCAACCGCCGGGCGCGCCGCACAAGGCAGCTCACCGTGCACGGCCGGCTGGCCCGGCTGGGCCAGCCGGCCTGCCAATTCAGCACGCGCTTTCAGAGCCGCGACCGTGAGGGAGCGGTATCATAGCAGGCACACCTTACTCCACACGGCGTGACTGGCGCCGGTGACGGGCTCGGGACCGCTTGCTCACGCGCGCGGCTCTGATGCCGCGGCGCGCCCAGCGGTTGCGCTCTGCCGAGACTGAGCGACTACTCTCGCCAGGGATTTGGCTTGCATAGTCCAGACAACCTGCTGCAATGACGCGAGATTGACGTGGAACATTGGTCAATCTAGGGTGCGCTTCCGTCACTGGACTGGAGCCTGCTCTGAGGATTGGTTTCAGTTCCAAATTAGGATCATGCACATCTGCAAGACCGCCTTGTGCCGGTTGCTTGTCGCGACTGGGGTGATGAGCGTTGCCATGACCGGCTACGGCTTTGAGGCAAAAGACATTATGGCTTTCAAAGCCGGGCCGTTCTTGTTCAGGCCTCATCTGTTGGTCGCTGAGCAGTACAGCGACAATGTATTCTATCAGTCGCGTGGTGAGCCTATAGACGACTTCATCACGATAATCAGCCCAAGCATCGGTGTGCAGGTTGGCCGCTCTGGCAGCCGAGTTTCGCTGGACGCCAGTTACGTCTACTCCCAGATGTTCTACGCTCAGAACCCGTACGTCGACGACACTTCCCAGCACAGGATCACGCTCGGAGGTGGCCTGAGCGGCACGAAGCTGCGGTTCGATCTGACGGGATCGTTGTCATGGGCAAACACGATATACGGCGGCTACGAGGCATTCGAATGGGGCGGTGTCATCTTTCTCGTCCGGGCGCCGACTACTGAGCGAGTGTCCTACAACCTTAGCCCGAAGATTAACTACATCATAAGCGAGAAGACCTCGATTAACGGTGGTGTCAGTTTCAGTGGGACGGATTTCTTGGAAAAGAGCAGCTACTATGACAGCGACTATTGGCGGGCAACCATCGGTGTTGCTTACAAAGTCCGTCCCAAAATGAGCCTGTTGGGCGATTTGTTCTATGGCCAGTCAGCGTCAACTCCCAACGAGCCGCCCTTCGGCACTTCTCCGCGGCCCAAGAGTCCTCATGTGGAGACAGTAGGCGGGTTCATCGGTGTGCGTGCGGAGCTAAGTCCCCGCTTCGACGGCACCGCGAAGGTCGGATACCAGGAGAGCAGCCAGGCTGGCCGAAGCCAAGGCGCCCCGTCCTACGAAGGAAGCCTCGCTTGGCAGGCTTCAGAGAAGTCTAATCTGAGCATTAAATATGGTCGGCGTAGCTCATCCTCTGTTTGGTACAGTTCGATCTACACAAGTGATACTGTCACCTTGAACTTTAGCCAGATGTTGGGCACCAAGCGCCCCTGGCTACTAAGCGCGGGCGCCACATATGGTCACGGTTCATACGCTGACGACAGGAGTCAGTCAAGGGACTATCTAGGTGCAAACATTGATATTGCTTATCGGATCAAGCTCTGGCTTGTCGCTGGGTTGGGGTACGAGTTTACCAAGTCGATTGTCGAGTCGAAATCGTCTATTGACTACGAGGTCAATCGGGTTACTCTTACCGTATCTATCGGTTATTGAGTATGAAACTGGCTGTGCGATTCAAGCCACGGCTTGTGGCTATTGGAACTGTGGGGCTTGTGTGCTCCGTTTTGCTGGGAGCCGAACCCAAACCTGACGTTCCACCCGCGACGAGCGCCCAAACGACAACCGCGCCCGTGCGAGAGGCCTGGAGGAAGATTTCCCCCACGGACACGCTCATCATCACGATAGTGAATGAATCGAGTTTACAGACTGAGTTCAAGGTTTCAGCCAGCGGAGCGATTCTGTTCCCGTTTTTGGAGATCGTTGATGTGGCCGGCCTTACGCCGCCAGAGCTCTCCGCCAAGTTGCGTGAGCTGCTCATGAAAGACTACTTCGTCGATCCCCAAGTGCTCGTCTCCGTGAAGGATTACAGGGCTGATTTCGTGACTGTGGTCGGCCAAGTTGGTCGCCCCGGCCCAGTCGGCTTGACCGGCGAACGGAAGTACGACATCCTCGAAGCAATTGCCCTTGCGGGCGGCACGACGCGACTAGCCAGCGACACGATCGAATACACGCATAAGGGCATGACTCGCAAGCTTTCGTACGACAAGATCAAACACGAGAAGGACCCGGAAAAACGGATTTTTGTAGAAGCTGGCGACATCATCGAGGTCAAAGAATCCTGGATGTAGCGTCTCATTTCCACACATGCCTTACTTCCCTCAAGCCGCGACGAACGATGCCGTCGAATCGTTTGCGCCTGCAACCAATATCAACCTGCGCCATTACTGGCACGTCATCCTAGAGCGCCGATGGCTCGTCATCGCCGCGTTTGTGTCGGTGTTCGTGCTTTGCCTGGTGTACCTGTACAAGGCGCCTAAGATCTACCAGGCGAGTGCGCGGTTGCAGATTGACCGCGAGGCAGAATCGTCCTTGAACGTTCGAGATTCAGTGATGAGCGTCGGGAGCGCGGACCCGGCTTACCTCCAGACCCAATACAAAAACCTAATGAGCCGAACGCTCATCGAGGCGGTGATCAAGAAGGAGAAACTGAACGAAGATGCACGGTACGCTAAGGAACTCGATGTTGCCCAGGCCGTGTCGGACGATATTACTGTCGCCCCCATCCGCATGAGCCGGTTGGTCGATGTCCGGGTCGAACACACAAGCCCTCAAAAGGCCGCCGCCATCGCGAACACGCTCACGACCGAGTTCATCGAACAGAATTCGGTTCTCAGGCAGAAAAGGACTTTGGACACGCTCTTCTTTCTCAAAGCCCAAGCCAACGGCCTCGAACGCGACGTCCAGAAAGCTGAGGAAGACCTGCACAATTACCGGCTGCAAACCAAGTTCGTCTCGCTTGATGAGCGCTATAACATAATCGCCGACGCCCTGAGCCAGTCACAATCGCAATACGCGAATGCCAAGACCCGCGCCCAGACCGCTGAGAACGTAATCTTCGAGATGGACAAACATATCAAAGAGGGCAAACCAATCGACACTTTCCCCGCCGTTGCTTCCGACGCTCGAGTCGCGGAGCTCCAGAAGCAAATCACATCGTCCGAGACCGCCCTCATAATGATGCTCCAGCGTTACAAGGATAAACATCCCTCGGTAATCATGGCGCGGACCGGGATCGAGGACACGCGCAAGGCCCTCGACCGGGTTACTCAGACTCTTATTGAGACACTCAAGACCGAAGCTCGTCTGTCGCGTTCAGCCGAGCAGACAATCGGCGCGAACGTCAAGGACTGGGAGGAGCGTCAAACAGCGTGGCTCCAAGCCAAGATGGCCTATGACACCCTGGTGCGAAAGGCTGATACGAGCAAGTCCTTATTCAACCTCGTCCTCTCCAAGATGAAAGAGGTCGAGCTGATGAACAAGGACAAGGCGAACAACATCCGCGTGATCGATCCAGCATCAGTTCCCGTCAGGCCAGTCAAGCCCCGGATCGTAACAACACTGCTTCTTGGGGCATTCGGCGGGCTGGCAATTGCCATCGGCTTGGCTTTGTTCGTCAATTACCTCGACGATTCGATCAAGACCCAGGACGACGTCGAGACGTACTTGCATTTGCCTTTCCTCGGTTACGTGCCGAACATAAAGTCAAACAGCGTCGTCGAGCGCGACCTCCAGTCACATCTCCACCCCCAATCGAACGCGTCCGAGAGTTTCCGCACGATTCGTGCCGCTATCGCACTGGGCAGCAAGGCGGAAAAGATGCGAGTCCTGACAGTCACGAGCACGATCCCATCCGAGGGCAAGTCGCTGGTTGCGTCGAACATCGCCGTTGTCACGGCGCAGACCGGTCTTAAGACCCTGCTGATCGACTCTGACATGCGCAGACCGTCGGTTCACAAAGCTTTTCAGCTCCACAGCCCTCTGGGTCTCGCCGCTTACCTCATGGAGAAAGCCCAGAACGTCGATGAGCTGATCCACAGCACCGATGTTCCTAACTTGGATGTCATCTGCTGCGGCGCTACTCCTTCGCAACCGTCCGAGTTGCTTGGCTCGCGTCGCATGATGCATCTCATGCAGGAGGTCGGCAAACGGTACGACAGAATCATCATGGATTGCCCCCCTGTATCGGCCGTCAGCGATCCTCTCGTGCTCTCGGCGATGGCGGACGGTGTCGTCTACGTCACCAAGTTCAACAAAATCCGACGCGAACACGCCCGCAAGAGCGTCCAGCGCATTGCGGATGCCGGCATTCACATCTGCGGCGTTATTCTCAACGATATCGATTTCGAGGGCCGCGACTCCTACTACTATTCGTACTACTATTACCAGAACCGGTACTATTCGAGTTACTACAGGAGCCGCGGCACTACGCCCGCCACAAGCAGCACAGCGCAGCCCAAGCCAGCCGAAACGAAGAAGACCTGAAATCCGTTGCTGAGACAGCTCACCGATCAGTCGTTGGTTAGGCGTCTGCATCCGCCCCGCCTGAAGCCGTAACAATGCAGATGGACAAACCACTGATTGCACGGATTACACGGAGAACACAGGAATTCAGGCATTTCGACTCCACCCCGCGAATCAAGAGAGCGGTCATCGGAGGGTGAAACTGAAACCACTTGGTCAGATACAAGCAAGTGGCTGCTCATCCGTGTGTTCCGAGTATTCCGTGTTACACGACTGCATGGATGCGGCTAAAGCCGGAACTCCGGCAGGCTTTCTCCCTGCTCCCTGCTACCCATACCTTGCTATCAACGGCTGCAACGCGTGGCGGGTCTTCGCGGGCCAGAGACGACGATCCGTTAGAATCGCCCTCTCAAGCGCGCGATGGCAACCGCAGCCCGGCTTGCGTGGAATCTGGCGGACGGAGGCGCGGATGATTGCCTGGGCTTGCGCCGCATTGCGCCGCAGGTACTCGACCACCATCTCGATGGTGACGTGGGCCTCGTCTTCCTTCCAACAGTCGTAATCGGTCACCATCGCCAACGTGGCGTATGCGATCTCGGCTTCGCGGGCGCACTTGGCCTCGCCCAGATTCGTCATCCCGATGACTGCGAATCCCAGTCTTCTGTTCGCCAGCGACTCGGCACGCGTGCTGAACGCCGGACCTTCCATGTTGACATACGCTCCACCGTCGTGCGCGCGGGCTCCTTGCGAGCGTGCTGCCGCGAGCAAGACACGGCGCAGTTCTTCGCAAATCGGGTGCGCGAACGCAATGTGCGCAACAATACCGCTTCCAAAAAATGTGTGCTCGGCGGATTTCTTGGTCCGGTCAACAAACTGATCCACCAATACGATGTCGCACGGTTTGTATCGGGCCTGGAGCGAGCCAACCGCGCTCACGCTGATGATCCACGCCACGCCCAGCTTCTTGAGCGCCCAGATGTTGGCACGATGGTTCAACTCACTCGGCAGAAGCCGGTGACCACGACCGTGGCGGGGCAAGAACACAACCGAACGACCTTCAAGTTGTCCCAGCAGAAGACGGTCCGAAGGCGCGCCAAAGGGTGTGCGCACACTGACCCAGCGCCGCCCGGTCAGACCCTGCATTTGATAAATGCCAGTGCCGCCAATGATGCCAATCCGATGTTCTGCCGCGTCCGTTCTCATGATGCGCGCCGAGCACTTTGTGCAAATGCACGGCGCAAAGCGAGCAAACTCGGCAACTGGTCGGTTGGCCATTTCACGTGGACCTTTCGGCCTGTCTCTCCATCACGCGTGGGGAAGAGGGTGGACTTCGGACATTCTTCGGCTGGACGCGGGGCGCGTCCAGTCACACCCGAGGGCGGGTGTGCTCCCCAAACTGCAATGGGGAGCGCACGCGCCTCGCGTGCGGTTTTCCGCGCCCTCGCGGAAAACACCAGCACATGCACTCACCGCGCTGATCTCACGCCGAGGCGCCGAGCCGCAGATGTGAGCGTCACTGTCCTCGCTCGAACTTCATCACCGCTCCGATACCCGATAGCCGATAACAAGTGCGTGACACTTGCTCACTCCTCACCAATCACCGATCGCAATCCAAGTCGCCACTCCCGTTCCCCCCTCTCACGTTTCCACCGACGGAAACTCGAATGTCACCTTTCCCTTCTTGTCCAGCACCAGCAGCGCGCGAAACGGTTTGCCGTGCCGCGAAACAAAACCAGTGAGCACGTCGGTGCGTCCTTCGCTCAGCAGTTTCTTGATCTGGTCGCGATCGACTGGTTGCTTCAAAATCGTCTTGCCAGTTCGAAAAGAGCAACGTTTCCCTTCCGACTGACTGCGTTCGCAAACATAGCTCTCCGGTCCTTCAAAAACCCCCGCGCCGCACTTTGGGCATTTCCCGATCGGCTCCTGGCCGGTGAAATCGATCGGCGCCGCCGGCTCCTTGCTTCGTCCTCCCTTGTGTCGTGCGTCACCTTTCTTCTGGCTCCGAGGCTTGAATTCGAAAGCTACATTGCCGTCCTTGAGCACGAGAAAGGCCTCGAACTTCCGGCCATTGCGCTTCGACACAAAACCTGTCAGCAGGTCTGTCCGTCCTTCGGCCAACAGCTTGGACACCTGCGCCGGTTCGATAGTCTGCTGCAAGATCACCTTGGCTGACCTGAACTTGCATGACCGCTCCGCACCCGTGCTCCGCACGCACAGGTAAGAATTGGCTGCCTCAAACACTCGCGAACCGCATTTCGGGCACTTCCCCAGCGACGTCTGGTTCGTGAAATCGATTGGCCCGCCGTCTGCATCGCCGTTCTGGCGGCCCGTTCCAAAATCGAACTCGAGCTTGTGCTCGTCATTGAGCCTGAGCGTCGCCTTGAAGGGGAAGCCCTGCCGGCTTCGGAATCCTTCCAATGGACCGATCGCTCGCTCTCGCAGCAGAGTGTCGGTCTCCTCCGTCTCCATAAGCCGCCCCGAAAGAAAAACCGGCAGCGTGAATTCGCACTTCTGGCACTCGTAACGGCGATGACTCAGCTTGACCGCGCCTCCGCACTTTGGACATGGCACTTTCAGGTCAGCGAAGTGGCCGGACACGCCCCCGGATTCGAATCCCCTCGCGCGTTCTACAATGTGCTTGGTCATCGACGCGATCTCAGCCATGAAATCACTGCGGCTCAGCTTGCCGTGCTCCATCTGCTTGAGTCTGAATTCCCAATCGCCAGTCAGCTCTGGCTTGGTCAGCTCCTCGATCTTCAGCCTCCCAAGAAGAGCAAGGAGCATGAACGCCTTGCCTGTGGCATGCAGTTCATTGCCGTGGCGGCGAACATAGTCTTCATAAATCAAGCCCTCGATGATTGCCGCGCGGGTCGCTGGCGTCCCCAGCCCTTTCTCCGCCATCGCCTCGCGCAGGTCGTCGTCTTCGACCAACCTGCCCGCGCCTTCCATGGCGCTCAGCAAAGTGGCCTCGTTGAAACGCGGCGGCGGCTTCGTTTGCGCCTGGCGGACTTCGATCTCCTCGGTGTGAACCCGTTCGTCTTGTTGCACGGGGACGAGGCTTGTGCCACCGCTTTCGCCTTCGGATTCGGATTCGCGGCCATAGACTTCGAGCCAGCCTGGTTTGACCAGCACTTTGCCCTCGCTCTTGAAAGGCTCCCCCTCGACCCGCGTGATCCGCGTCGTAAGCAGGTACTCCGCGGCTGGATAAAACACAGCCAGAAACCTTCTGACAATCATGTCGTATAGCTTCTGCTCAAGCTCGCTCAGGCTGTGGCCCGGAATGTTCGTGGGGATGATCGCGAAGTGATCCGAGATTCGCGCGTTGTTGAAAATCCGCTTGTTCGGCCGCACCCACTCTTCACGGAGAATGGTACCCGCAAAGGATGTGTAGGGTCCTGTTTTCATGCTTTGGAGCACGCCCCGCACTGTCTCCGGGTAGTCCTCAGGCAAAGCGCGCGCATCAGTTCGCGGATACGTGATTGCCTTGTGCCGCTCGTACAAGGCCTGCGCGACTTGCAGCGTCCGGTTCGCCGGGAGACTGAACCTCCGGTTCGCGTCTCGCTGCAAGCTCGTCAAGTCAAACAATAGCGGCGAAAGCTGCGTCGTCGGTTTGCTTTCCTCCGTCACCAGCCCCGGACACCCCAGACACCGCTCCCGTATCGATTCAGCGCGGGCCTGGTCCCAAAGCCGCTCCGCCCGCAACGCCTCATCCGCGTCCTTGCCCGCCGGCGGGCGTTCGAACTTCTCGTCAAACCAGCGGCCCATGTATTGGCCCGCGGCACAAGCAAAACGCGCGTGCAGTTCCCAGTACGTCCGCGGCACAAATCGCCGAATCCGCTCTTCGCGCTCGACTAGGATGGCAAGCGTTGGAGTCTGGACGCGACCGACTGTGGTCTTGTAGAAGCCGCCCCCCTTCGAGTTCAAAGCTGTCATTGCCCGCGTGCCGTTGATCCCCACAAGCCAGTCCGCCTCGCTCCGGCACACCGCCGCGTCGGCCAATGGCTGCATCTCGGCGTCTGACCGCAGTCGAGAGAAGCCATCGCGGATGGCGGCGGGCGTCATCGACTGCAGCCAAAGCCGCTGGATGGGTTGCCGCGCCTTGGTATGCTCGACCAATCGACGAAAGATCAACTCGCCCTCGCGACCGGCGTCACAGGCGTTGATCAAGAGCCCGATGTCCTTGCGTTTGATCAACTTCGCCAGCAGTCGCAGCCGACCTTCGGACTTCTCAATCGGCTCCAGATCGAACCGCGGCGGGATGACCGGAAGATGCGCAAAAGTCCACTTGCCCCGCTTCGCCTCGAATCCCTCGGGCGGGCGGATTTCCAGCAGATGCCCAACAGCGGACGAGAGAATGTACTGGTCGCTCTCGAAGTAATCGTCGTGCCGTTTGAAACCGCCCAGAGCCCTGGATATGTCCAAGGCAACTGACGGTTTCTCCGCGATGATCAACGCTTTTCCCATGGTTCAAGCGGAAGGCGGCGCGGATGAACCGCGCCGGTCCAAAACTCAACAAGATTGGGAAGGTGGCTGAAAGCAGGGCGGAAGTCAAAGGCGTAGTGCCGGCCCTGATCGGGTCTTATTTTTTTCTTGCCAACGAGTTTCAGATCGTATATTTTGTTCAGTTAGTTTTGAACAGCGCGTGAGTCTGGACCAGCGGGCCCAGCCAATGCTGGCCCGGACACCGAAGTCACCGGCACGAAGTGTCTTTCCCCAAGATCGCTCCCCAGCCACTTGCCATGACCCCTATACGCTCCCGCACGCGGCTCCAGTTCATCGAAACCGCGGGGAATCTCTGCCGCCGATTGGGCTTGCCACGTTCCCTCGGACAAATCTACGGCCTGCTCTTCTTCTCGGCCAAGCCGTTGTCCCTCGACGACATCGTCCAGCGCCTTGGTATCAGCAAGGCCAGCGCCAGCACTGGCACGCGCCAACTCGCCGCATGGGGCGCGGTTCACCAGGTCTGGGTGCCCGGCGAACGACGCGATTTCTTCGAGGTCGTTCCCGATCTGGGCGGCATCGTCCGGGGCATCTACCGCGATTTCTTCAAACCGCGTCTCGTGATCTCGCAGAAACGATTCTCTGACCTGTCCACCAATCTGGAGACGGACGTGGCCGAAGGCCTGATAACGCGCGAGGAAGGCCAACTGTACAACCAACGGTTGAAATCCCGCAACCGGCTTCAACGCCAGCTCGAAGCCGCCGCTCCACTCCTCGAGAGATTCCTGTGATGCCCCGCAATTACCATCATCATTTGCTGTCGGTAGGGCGACCTGCCTGCGCCGGTCTGGCGATGCAGTGACACGCAAAGGCTGTGGCTTCGGCAGGCAGGCGCTCCGGCGGAGCCAGGCACGATATGCTCCACACGATCTCTGCGGCTCGGCGGGAGCCTCGCCCTACCACTACAGTCATCAGTCACGACCGCCCTACCATTACAGTCGTCAGTTACCACCGGTAGGGCGACGCTCCGGCGGAGCCGGGCAGGACATACTCAACGCAATTCTCACGGCTCGGCGGGAGCCTCGCCCTACCACTACAGTCATCAGTCACCAGTGCCCTACCACTACAGTCATCAGTCACGACCGCCCGACCATTACAGTCATCAGTTACCACCGGTAGGGCGACGCTCCGGCGGAGCC
>JAXDCU010000594.1:0-5336 GCA_034677645.1 Verrucomicrobiia bacterium | reverse complement strand
GCGCGAATGAGCTGGACCTCTCCCAACTGCCCATCACGAATTCTGTGAATCAATTCCTGTCGATTGACGGAATGGCGGCATTGCAGTCCGGCGGCGATCTTGAGGTTCTTCAGCTCAGCGGCCTCGCCTGCCTTGATGAGGCGGCGCAGACTTGGCGCGTCCGGTCCGAACGACTTTTCCATGAAGACGTTCACGCCTTTGGCCACGGCATATTCCAGTTGCCCCGGACGAAAGCCGGCGAAGTTAGTCAACATGGCCACATCGCCTGGCCGCAGACAGTCGATTGCCATCTTGTACGCGTTGAAGCCGAGAAACCGGCGTCCCGGCGGCACGTCCACCTGCGCGGCATACTTGGCGGCCAATGTCTCAAGGCACCGCTCCAGCCGCTCAGAGAATAGGTCCGCCATGGCTACAAGCCGGACCGGCCCGTGCCGCGACGCGAAGGCGTCGGACGCCGCGCCGGTGCCTCGTCCGCCACAGCCAATGAGCGCGAGACGGATTGTGTTGTCTTCGGCCGCATGAACGTGCGGCAGCCTCACGCCAGCCAGAGCGGAGACAGCGGCTGCACTCCCACCCCGTCCCAGGAACTCGCGCCGTGTAATCGTTGTGGAAATGACAGACGTATCCTGTCTCATGGCCTTCAAGCGTGCATGAACGGTCGAGCCCGTTCAAGGTGAATCAGAGCGTTACGCCGTGGAGGGGTGTCAACCCGACCTCGGCGATGCTCTCGACGGGATAATCCTGTTGCGCCGCGCTGTGAATGACGCGACTAAGACTCGCCAACGGGTGGGCAATCTGCTAGATTCCTAATCTCAGGACCGTGGCCAGCTCCGCATGGCGGGCATAGCGGAGCGCGCGCATGATCGGGCAATTGGCACGGTCGTTGGTGGATGTTGATGACAAGGCGCGGTCATAGATTTAGATGTGCCATAGCTTGCGTCTGCGTGTCGGCGCTCATGGAGGTTTGTCTGGCGGCTGACTTCAGCGCTGGTTGCCTGGACTTGACGGCGTCGATTTCGGTGTCACCCCCATCCGTGACGCTGCAGTGGACCCCCTCACCGACCAATCCCGGCCCGATCAGTGTCTGGAGACGAGCGTGGCAGGAATCGCAATGGATACTCCTAGCAACCGACCTGGCGCCCAGTTCAGGCAGCTATGTCGACACTGATGTGCAGCCTCAATTGACGTACGACTACCGCGTGCGGCGGCTGAGTCCGACCGGCAGCGCGGTCTTGGAGTCTGGATACGTGAGGTCCGCCGTGCATCCACCACTTTCAGAATCGCGAGGGAAACTGGTGCTGATCGTCGACCGCGAGATTTCCCCGCTTCTCGAACCTGAGATTCGGCAGTTAACTCTGGACCTGTCAGCCGACGGTTGGGAGGTGCGGCGTCACGATGTCCCTCGCGGGCGCAGAGGGCCGGCGACGTCAGCCGAGGTCGCGCAAGTGAAGGACCTGATTCTGGCCGAATATCGAGCTGATCCCAGTGGTGTCAGACTTGTGTATCTGCTGGGCCATATCGCGGTTCCATACTCAGGGTATTTCAATCCAGATGGTCATTATTACCGCGCCCTCGCGGCGGACTTGTATTACGGAGACATGGACGGCGTCTGGACTGATTCAGTCAACAACCCGCCTGGGTCAGTTCCTGGCGACGGGCGATTTGATCAGAATGCCGTGCCAGGCAACGGCACGGAGCTTGGCGTAGGGCGTGTCGATATGTTCGACCTGACTCTGTTTCCCTCAGCACGGCTCTCGGAAGTGGAGCTACTGCGTCGTTATCTGACGCGTGTCCATGATTATCGATACCGACGAGGCGCATTTGAGAGCGTCGCCCGGCGTGCGATTGATCATGGGCACTGGGGATACTCCACGCTTGTTGGCTATGTGACCGGTTACAGTTGGTTTGGTCGAAACCACATTTCAGAAACCAGCTGGTTCCCGGCGGTCGCCACGAACGCTTTTCTTTTCGCGCACAACGAAGGACCGTGGGGCGGATTCACGAGCGATACATTCGCAGCCCAGCGGAGTCGAGTGGCATTCCAATCCATTTACGGCAGCGGCTGCCTGGATTGGCCAGCCCCAAACAATCTGCTGCGGGCTAGTTTGGCGTCGCGCCCTGATTCGGAGGGCCTGGCTTGCGTGTGGGGTCGATGGCCCGATGTCTCATTTTACGCGATGGGAATGGGCCTGACCATCGGCGAGAACTTCGGCCACAAAGGTTTCGTGAGAGACTTGTATGTGGGCGACGAAACCTCCGCGACAGCGGAGACGTTCTTCGCGTTACTCGGCGATCCGGCCTTGCGTCTGCGCATGCCCGTGACGCCGGACGGCCTTAGCGCGGGGAATACAGACGACGGGATAGAGCTGCGCTGGAATCCGACTCCCGAATCCGACGTTTTGGGATACCATGTGTATCGCGGCGATTCAGTGGTTGGTCCATTTGCGCGGTTGACAGTTGACGCTTTGCCAACGAGTGCCACTCAATATCTGGACACTTCGGTCCAGACCGGCAGCAACTACACGTACCTTGTGCGGTCGCTGAAATGCGAACAGACTCCGGGCGGCGAGTATCCAAATCTGAGCATCGGAGTCCGCGCTGGTTCAACGGCGGGCAGTGGCGCTCCTTTCACGCCAAGCGGGCTGCTCGCCACGGCGGAAGCGAGTTGGCCGACCCGACTGACCTGGAACGACAACTCGGCGGATGAGACCGGTTTCGAAATACAGCGACGCGCTTCGCCGACCGAAGACTTCGTGACGCTGACGACGGCCTTGCCGAACATAACGAGCTATCTGGACAAAAGAAGCTTGCCGGCTTTTGGCACGTTTTGGTACCGGGTCCGGGCGCTTGGCGACACAGCCAACTCCGCATGGTCGGATGAGGCTGGGGTGTATGGATATCCAGGGCAGGTTACCGTGGGCGCGCCGTATCTCCTGTGCTCGAAGACGAGCGGTGTTGTTGAGGTGCCGATTGAACGCTCGCTGGGGCGGGTCGGAACCGTGTTGGTGAAGTACCGTGCGATTGACCGTTCGGCCCGTGCCGGTGTGCATTTTCTCAATCCGACGGGTGTGGTCGTGTGGGCGTACGGAGAGCAAGGCGTCAAGCGTTTGGTTTTTCCGCTGGTGCCCGAAAGCACGCCGGCGTTCTCACGCGCGTTCGACGTAGCGTTGAGCTCGGACGGCAACAATGTCTTGTTTGGACAAATAACCGATGCCTATGTCGCCACAATAGACCCGGCCCTTACGCTGCCGGCGCCCTGGCAGGCCGCGGTTTGGGGAACGGCGGTGCGGACGGCTGGCGTGGGCGTTGTCGATGGTGTGTTTGGCTCTACGATGGCCAAGGGAACATTGCGCGGCGGTTCCTCGAACGACGAAGGCAGGTTCATCCACCAAACCGTTGTCGGCTACGGTCGTCTCACCGCACGGGTCGCCGCTGTGGAGCCTGACTGGTCCCAGCCAGCCGCCGGAGTGGGTGTGATGATGCGCGAGCAGGCGGTTTCCGGAGGTTCGCGCTGTGTCGCTGTCGTCTTCAAGGGTGACGAGGGCGCACGGTTTCTCGTGCGTTCGAGCCAAGGCGCCGTTTTGGCCGACTTGACGACCGCGGCCAATGCGTGTCGGGCGCCCTGTTGGGTCCGGTTGGTCCGCGGCCACGACTTGTTCGTTGGACAGGTTTCGACGAACGGCGTGGACTATTTTGAAGTGGGATCTGTTGCGCTCGATAGTCCCGCGAATCTGTCCTGGGGCCTGGTGCACGCGGGTTCCTCGCCAGGCTACCAACTGGCGCAGTTCGATGGCGTGTCGGTCGACCTCGATCCCACCGTTCTCGAGTATCGACTGAGCATCAATCCATCCGGCTCGGTGATGCGCACGGGCGCGAGCCAGGTTTTCTCGGCAGTCAAACGCGACCAATACGGCGTCGTGCATCCGATCGACAAGTGCGAATGGACGGCGACCGGCGGGTCTATTGGGCAGGACGGGAACTACACCGCTCCGATGACGGGGGCCACGAACATGATCACGGCGAGCGCGGACGGCCTGACCGCCGGAGCCGTGGTGGTGGTGCAGGCGCCGGTGTACGTGCTGGTGTTGCGCCCTACAGCTCCGATATTGCGCGTCGGCTCCGCGCAACCGTTCACGGTCTCGAAAGTGGACCAGTTCGGCATCACCTCGGCTATTGGCACGAGTGCCGCTTGGTCCGCGACCGAGGGCGCGATTACCGACAAGGGCCTTTACACGGCCCCGGGCACGGCTTGCACGGGCGTGGTCAGCGTGGCGGCCGGCGATCTCCAGAGCTCAACGAGTGTGAGGGTGGTCGAGCGGGCCATCGAACTGCGCAGCGCGGGCGACATGGTGTTCCACGCTTCGCCGATGGGGAGTTTTGAATCGGAGCGTCTCGGTCTGACGAACGCAACCACGCAGATCGTGGCAACCAGCTATATCACTTCCGGACCGCTCGTGGAATTGACCGAGAACACTTACCAACCAATCCTGAGTACCAGATCGTTGATCCCTCCTTCCGCTGGGCCGTCATCCAATGTCTTCGCGCTTCCGCCAGGAACTTACACGAACAGCATTGTGGTTACCAACGCATCGGATGGAGTGGTTGGCACCCAACGGGTGCTCATCAAAGTCGGATCGCTGGCGTGGGAGTCCGTCACGGTCGACGGCGGCAACGGCGCACTCCGGCCTCATGGGAAGTTCGACCTGTTTGTTACGCTCCGCAACACGGCGCCAACACTGGCGGGGGCAAGCAGCGTGGACTTGGTCGGGTCGGCCCCAGGTCTGGCGATCGAACGTGCAACCGCCTTGTTCGGCCCAGTCGATTCGGGCCAGACAACAACGAACCGCGAACCTTTCCAACTCCGCACGAGCGGCCTGTTCACCGGCCAGTTCGACGATCCACCCAGGCTGAGAATCAGCGTCGATGGACGAGTTGAGGAACAAGTTATCATCTTGCCTGTTGGCGGCGCGTATGGGGTTGCCCGCGCGCTCGGCGCGGAGATTGTCCGCGGGGATACATCACTGGGGCTTGGCCAGAACCAAGGCGGAACAAACGTAACATTACCTTTCGACTTCCCGGTTTATGGCGCGCCGCGATCCAAAGCCTGGGTCGATGTGAATGGGACGTTGCAGTTTGACTCGGTTCAGACTGAAGACGTTTACGGGTCTCTGCCAGACCGCCGGTTCTTCACGAACGCTGTTTTTGCTTTTTGGGCTAACCTGTCCATCCTCGCCTCGACCCAAGGCGTCTTCACATCCACCAGCGGCAGCCCGCCAGAACGCATCTTCAACCTCGAGTGGCGCGCGGCCATGCTTGGCCAGACCAATCACGTCAAT
>JAXDCU010000593.1:0-10924 GCA_034677645.1 Verrucomicrobiia bacterium | reverse complement strand
TCAGGGCACCGGTGAGCACTGCGAAGGCACAGCACCCTACATGTCGCCCGCCGTGGCCGCGGGTAAGGTTGAGGATACTCGCTGCGATATCTACGCGCTGGGCGCGATGCTCTACGAGATGCTGACCGGATGCCCACCCTACCGAGGCGCGACAACACAAGAAGAGGTGCGGCGCCAGGTCATTGAGGGCCCGCCAAAGCCGATTCTCGCCCTCCAGCCACACGCCTCGAAGCGACTGGCCGCGGTGGCGGAGACGGCGATGGCGCGCGATTTGAAGAATCGCTACGCCCAGATGAGCGACGTGTTGGCGGACCTGCAGCGGGTGCAACAAGGCAAAGAACCGCTGGGCACTCGAAAGCCCATGGGGCTCAGGCCCAGGACGGTCGGGCTTGGGCTCGGGGCTGCGGGGCTAGTGGCCCTCGCCCTGTGGGCGCTCCTGCGGCCGAATCCGGTTGTGTTCGACGATACGTTCGTGGGTTCACGCATTCAGGCTCGAAGCTGGGACTCTGGGACGCCCCCGCCTTATCCCCCAGGCACGAACTTCGGTCACGCCAATGCCCGGGTCTACCAGGAGACGGGCGGTCTGGTGCTCCAAGCAACGATAGCGCACAGCAACGGCTGGTACGTCCGTCAGGACGCATGGGTGGCGCCCCGGATTAACCTTCGACGAGTCGGTAATGCGAGCGTCGAGATCGAGTATTTGATCACGAGCACGAACGCGGTCGTTGAAGTGAGAGCGATGCCCGAGTTGCTCGCATCGGACACATACAAGACGGGCGGAGTGACCCTGGCTTCGTGGGATGCACCACGCTCAAGACCATTCGGCGAGGGGCCTGCCCGACTGCTGATGGATTTGCCCTCCGCCGGGGGCCCGGTCGTGGTCCGAAGGGAGAGCGGGGCGGGTGAAGCGAGGTTCGTCGACGTCCCTGGCGGAGATGCCTTGCATCTGCTCCTGGCGGCCCGTGCAAGCTCCTCGGCCGGCGCCGACGTGGGGGCGGCCACGTTGCGACTGCACCGGGTGCGCATCGTGAAGTGGGCCACTCCACGCGTCGCCGCGGGGAAAGTCGCTGACAAGGAATTCGGCCTGCCCGTCCCCAGCGCGGAAGTCGGGGTGCGCGGATGGACGCACCGGGCGCGGTGCGGCGGCGACGGTTCGTATGTACTGCCGCTCCCACCCGGCACACTGGCGCTCGAATGCCGCGCGCCGCATCATTCGACGTCCCAGTTCGCGGTGCATGCGGAGACCACTGGTTTGACCCGCGCGGATTTCGCCCTCACGAGGCGCGAGGCGTACTATGGCGGTGTGGTGGAAGCGCGGATGTTCCCAGCATTGCACGGTGTCGCAGCTCTGACAGTCACAACGAACTGTTTCTTCTTCAGTAGATTAGGTCAGAGCAACGATTGGCAAGTCCTTCGACAGAATGCGGACGGTCAGGAATTGGTCATCAACGCCCACGCGCGCGCTGGCTCGGGCCTCGCGGTAGTCAGCAACGTCCTGTACGGCCTGGGGACATGGAAGCAGCGAGGACTATACCGATTCGACGCGTCGGGTGAAGCCCACTTTCTTTTCGACGTGCCCACTCCGTGGCCCGCCAGTCTGGCTTTCGATGGGACCAACTTCTGGTTCGTCGAGTGCGACTCATTCAAGCCTCGGTGGGGTCTGTTTTCATTGAATCGCCGGACCGGCCAAGTCGTGGCGCAGGTCTCCTCTACGAATCGGGAACTCCAGAGCGTGGCGTGGGGCCGGGGAAGGCTTTGGGTGTCGGACGGACTTGGCTGGGTCTATGAGGTCGATCCGGGCGCAGCTATGCGGAGTGGTTCGCTGGAGCAGGCGGTGACCAATCGATTCCGCGGCATGTACGTCGCGCTTTGCCATGATGGCAGGACGCTGTGGGCTGTCACCGATGACCGACGACACTTGGTGAAGGTGGACCTGGAGAGCCCGCCATAACGCTGAAGGCGGGGCTCGAGGCTGGCGTCAGTGAGCTTCGTTGGGCGCGGCATGTCTCTAGCCGCGGCTCGCCCCCCCAAAAAAACGCAAGCTCCGTAGGAGCGGCATGTGCCGGACGGGGAAGACGCTGCGTTGGATGGTGTCGCTGCCGAGGGCGAGACCGGGCTCTCGGTCCCGCTTCCTTGCCGCCACCCAAATCCTCGTCTAAGCTCACCACGAAGCACACGAAGCACACGAAGGAGAGCCTCGATGCTAGTTCGGGCGTTTCCGCTATTCTCTATAGAACCGGATCGGGTCCGCTCATCTTTGTTCCTTCGTGTTCTCAGTGTCTTTGCGGCGAATGCAGCCACCCGCCGGCATCTTACGCGATGATCAGGGCGCCACGTCAATAATTGACCAGAACTGCGGGTCAGGCGAGACTGCGCGGCGGTGATACTGCTCGAACAGATCGTTGATCGAGAGCTTCCCGAGCCGGGCCGATGGTGGCAGGCTTGCGGCGGGTTGAAGACCTGCTGGGTATCGGGGCGCGGTTCAGGGGTTGTGGGATTCACACTGGTTGAGTTGTTGGTCGTGCTCGCCATTGTGGGCGTGCTGGCGGGGCTGATGTTGCCGACGCTTGGAAAGGCCAAGGAGATGGGACGCGGAACGGCGTGCCTGGGGAACCTGCGGCAGATCGGCATCGCCCTCCAGTTGTATGTGCAGGACAACAACAACCGCATGCCAGAAATGCGCGACGTAATGGCCGGCACCAACGGCTTGACGAACGCCACCTCACTGCCGGGCATGCATATCGTGCTCTCCAATCACCTTGGCTCGGTCCAGGTGTTGCGTTGTCCGTCGGACTCGAAGCGTCTGTTCGAGCAGACCGGATCAAGCTATGCCTGGAACAGCTTGCTCAACAGCCAGGACGCCGAGCACCTGCGCGTGTTCACGCTCGATTTCGATCCGCACCAGATTCCAGTCGTATACGACAAGGAAGCGTTCCATGCCGCCCGCGGGCCCGGGAAGGGCATGAATTTTCTTTACGCTGACGGACACATCAAGAACCTGCTCGCCGTGGAAGGCACTGTCATCGGGGGGAACAAGTGATAGAGCTTCGGGATGTGACAAAACGTTTTGGTCGGCGACTGGCAGTCGATCGGCTCACGCTCACCGTGCCGGCGGGGGAAATCTTCGGGCTGCTTGGCCACAACGGCGCGGGGAAGAGCACTGCAATCGGCATGATGCTTGGGCAGGTCTGGCCGACGGCGGGCAAGGTGCTGGTCCGCAGCCAGGACGTTATGAGCCACAGAGGACGGGCACTGGAACGGGTCGGCGCGATCTTCGAGACGCCGGCGTTCTACGACTACCTGAGCGGGTGGAGCAATCTGGTGATTCTGGCCAGCTACACGGCGCGCACTTCGTCTCGCCGCATAAAGGAAGTCATCGACTGGGTGGGGCTCACGGGGAGGGAGCACACGGCTGTGCGGACCTATTCGCACGGCATGCGAGCGCGATTGGCGTTGGCGCAGGCGCTTTTGCCGCAGCCAGAGCTGCTGTTGCTCGACGAGCCAGGAGAGGGGCTTGATCCGGAGGGCATACACGAAATGCGCCAGACCATCCTGCGCCTGCACCGGGAGTTGGGTCTGACCATACTTCTCTCTTCACATCTTTTGAACGAGGTGCAGCAGCTCTGCAAACGGATCGCCGTGATCCGCCAGGGGCGGAAGGTGTTCGAAGGCGCGGTATCGGATGCTTGCCGGTCGCCCAGGTGGTACCGACTTGCCACCGGCGATTCTAATGGCGCAATCGAACTCCTCCGTTCGGCGAGACTGATTGCCAACGCGAACGGAGAGCGGTTGATCGAGTTGGCAGACGGCGTTGGCCCTGACAGCGTGGTGCGTCTGTTGGTCAAGTCCGGCATCGCGGTGTATGAGATTACTCGCGAAGAACAGACCCTCGAAGCCTTCTATCTCTCGTTGATGAGAGACGACCCCCAAAGGGCCGATAAGAATCAGTCGGAGGCGGCTTGTAGCTGTGGATCGAAATCAGGAGCCACTTGAGATGTTCATGCTGCAGCTCCGCAACGAACTTTGGAAACTGTTCGGCAAGAAACGGACCTACATCGGGTTTGTCATGTTCCTGCTGTCTCAGAATGTGATTGCTCTCGTGTTCAAGTACACACATGCGTCACGTCCAATGGAGCGGATGCTCGAGTCGAGCGGGAATCTGGCGGACCAGTACATCTCGACGCTGACGATCGCGACGATCATGTTGGTGCCCGCCGCGGTGTTTTTGCTGCCGCTCTATGTCGCGCTGATCGGCGGGGACCTTGTTGCCAAGGAGGCGGAAGACGGCACGTTGCGGATGATTCTGTCGCGTCCAGTGTCGCGTGTGCGTCTGTTGTTGGTGAAGTGGCTGGCCGGGGCGATTTTCTCGATCGCGCTTGTGGCGATGCTGGGCGTGTTTGGCTTGGTTTTCTCTAGGCTGCATTTCCCTTGGGGCGGTCTGTTCGTGTGGATGCCTGAGCAGTCAATCCTCAGCCTTTTCGATCCTGGGGCTGGTCTTGGCCGCTACCTCATAGGGCACGCGATGCTTGTCACTGAGGCTTGCTCGATCATGTGCCTGGCTTTCATGTTCTCGTGCTTCAACATGAAGCCAGCGGCGGCGACGATTTTGGCGCTCTCATTCGTATTCGTTAGTTTTATCATGGAGCACATCCCATTCTTCAAGGAATACCAGAACTGGTTTTTCACGTACCACCTTCATCTCTGGCAACTGGTGTTTGCCGAACCCATCCCATGGTGGCGTGTGGCGCAGTCACTAAGCCTGCTGGCAGGGTTTAACGCCACCTTCCTGGCGGTGGGTATCACTGCCTTCCAGGTCCGCGACATCAAATCTTGACCCGATTTCGGTCGCGCAGAAGATTAGACCGCGGGCTGTGGCGGTGGAGCTGGCGGGGCCTGGGGCGACGGCGCGGCAAAAACGTCGTACGCAGGGCCGAATTGAGCCAGATAGTAAAGTGAATAGGCCCGTTCGAAGACCAGGATCGGCAGCAAGACCACCGTGCCAATGTAGGGGACCATCAGAAGACAGCCGGCCAGACAACACGTCACTATGACCGCAACCAACACAATCAGTCCCGTGGCGAATTGGATTACCACCTGAAACAGCAAGTACAACAAGAGCGCCGCCTTGTGGCCTGAGACCAATCCAATAAACTCGCGCCAGCCAGGCACAACCGTCACCTCGCGGAGCATCATGACCGGCACGACGAAATCTCCCAAAAGCTTCGAAATCACCAAGAACAGGAGCGCGAGGGCGAAGAACACGCAAGCTATCCCGATCAAAGCCAGCAAGCCTAAGAATGAGAAACCGTGAGCTTCAACCATGGCTATCACGGTCAACACTCCGGCTACGAGGACTGGGACCATGGTCACTAGCGACAGCAGGGCAAGACAGACGCGAAACAAGAAGAGGCTGTCTCCCTGTCGCGCGTAGCGTGTCCACGGCTGGGCAATCTCGCCCGTGTTCCGCGCTACGGAGTTTGTGAACATGAACCGGCCTCGACTGCTCAGCCAGGCAAACAGAAGCCACAGCACCAGTCCGATGAATACGATGGCCGCCGCGAGAGGGATCAGCCATGCCAGGTTGCTCATTATGAATCGTCCGAATTCATCGAAATCAGGGCCGCCTCGGCGGCGTCCGCTCGGGATATTAAGATTGGGTCCGCCTCCCCAGCTTTCGCCGAGCCAGGCCAGCCAGGCGCAGAAACCTACCGCCAGCCATTTCGATAGGTCAAATGGCCGGAACAACATGGTCTTCACGCGCTCAATGGCGGGGCCAATCGGCGCAATGACGTCAATGGTGCGATGGATAATTGGCATGGCGACAAATCATGAGGGCTTCGTGAACCGACTTCGATATTGATCTACCGTAACGCAACCAAGCCAAACCGCACACTGACCAGCGGGGCCCCTGCGTCCACCAAGGGTCAAGTCGCTCGCCTTGTCATCGCTCCGTCGGTTCGAGGTCGACAATCTCGCCGTGGCGGAGGGCAATCCCCTGGGGCAGGCTCACCAAAACGGGCGTCCCGAGCTCGATGGAGCGGCCAGTTGGATCGAGGTAGAGAACCAGGTTGGTTGGCATGCGCTCAACGACCGTGCCGACCTGCAAGATCGACGCCATGGCGGACGGGCGATTGTATCCACGTGATCGCACGCGAAGGTTCATGCCGACTCGCGCCTCGAAAGTGGCGGTCTGAGGAACGTACGCGACTATTCGGTCCGGCGATCCGGCGATCGAGATCAGCGGTTCGCCCGCGACGATGTTCTCGCCGGTTCGTCTGTAGACCATGGTCACATTGCCGCTGATGGGGGCGTAGAGCGTGATTGGGCTCAACTCGGCGGAGGTCTGCGCGAGCAGCTCTTCCTGGACCTTGATTGCGGCGCGCAAAGCCTCTTCGCTCGAAGAACCGGGGCGTGTTGTGTCCGTCGTCACGTAGCCCTGGACGCCAGTCTCCATCTGCGTCACAAGCTGTTCCTCGGCCTCGATCCTGGCCTTGAGCGCGTCGCGGTCGCGGACAGCGATCTCGTACATCTGGATTGAGACGGCATTCGTACCGCTAGTTGAGAGCAAGTGGCTGAACCTCGCCAACTCGGATTCGGCGTACTGCAATTGCACTCGCGCGTCGGCCAGATCGATCTTATGTTCGAGCAGACGCAGTCGGAGCTGTTCCTGGTTGAGGCGATTCCGCTCCCGATTGACCAGCGGGTCCAGGCCGGCCCTGATCAACTCCGCCTCGGCGCGAAACACCGCCAAGGAGCTCTCGACAAGTCGGGGATCGGCAATGATCACATCAGCGACGGGCGCTCCGGCCATGACTTCCTTGAAGCGTTCGACGCGGACCTGCGTCAGGAGGCCTGGCAAAGTGCTGCTGACAGTGACCAGGTTGCCTTCGGCTTGTCCGACCAGGGCCCGAGCGGAGGCGTGCTTCGACCAGAGCATCGCCACCACGGTAGTAGTCGTCACGAAGACAAGAATTGGCAGGATGCGGACTTGGAACTCGCGCCAGCGAAGCGACCACGGAGTGGGAATTGGAGGATATTTCTTCATTCCTCCTACACCTCCGACTCGTCTTCGGCGAGCAGGCTGGTCACGCGCGACACGCCTTCCATGCCCCGCAGCTCACTAAGCAACTCTTCCATGCGGCCCGGGTCCCTCAAGAGCAATCGATACGACAGGTCAGTGCCTCCGAAGGCCTCGCTGGCGCGTTGACTCGCGCAGTGGGAGCGACGGCTGTGCCGCACCAACAAGGCGCGCAGGTCGCCCAAATCGGCGTCGGGCCGGTCCCAGTGCAAGTTTATGATCAGATCGTAGCGGTGTCGGCTCCCAAATGCTGTCAGCCACAGATAAGCCACGATCGCGCACGTCAGCAATGTCACCATTACGGCGACCGGGAAACGCTGGGTGCCGCAAGCCATGCCAACTACGAGCGTGGCAAGAATGAAGCTTGTGTCGAGCGTGTCGCGTAGGATGTTGCGGAAGCGGACGATGGCGAACACGGCCATCATTCCGAACGCCGTCACCAGGTTGTTGGAAAGCACCATCATAACCCCGGCCGACAAGGTTGGAATGATAATCAGTGAAGCCACGAACGACCGCGAGTACGACAGCCCGCTATGCGTCAGCATGTACACCCATGCCAGCGTGTGTCCGCCTAAAAAGGCAAGCAGCAGCCCCATCACCGTGAGCGGTACGCTCGCGGGCGTGGAGGCGTAATCGCCTCGGAAGAACCAGTCCATACCTGAAAACGCTAAGCCATTCTTACACCAGACGCCGCCTCCGTGTCCATGCCTGATTGCGCGTCTCCGAACCGTTCAAATCCGATCCATGCGACCGGCTGTGCCGGTTGAAAAGCTCAACACCGAGCAGTTCGACGCCATCGGCATACTTCGCCGCGGGCCCGCGGACAAGGTGAAAAGTCTCAACAAGCTCTCTGAACCAGTTTGGGAATCGCCCAGTGAACTTTAGTTCGAGTATGACCTTGTGCCCGAACGGCTTCACCGGGCTCACGAGATCGGTTCGCAACGATGCCGTGAATTCAGGCGAACAGTAGACATTCCGATCCATCGTCACACGAACGGAATTGTCGTTTGTGCTTACCCACGCTTCGCGAAAGTATGTGACGTGCGCCTTCGGGCTTGCCCGGATGCCCAGCATGAGCTGGCTGAACCGCTGGAGCGCCACGAGCTGACGCGCGTTTCCGGGCGAAAGTAAGTGATCCGGCTCGGGCATATGTCCCGCAAGAAGCAGGTCCACCGCCGGACGCCTCACTCCTCCGCGCTGTTTTAGTATCGCCTCATTCACTCTGCGTTTGATTTCGAAGAATACCGGCGAGTCAGGCAGGTCATCGTAGTACCGCAGCCTGAGCTTGTACCGGTTCTTGACGCCATTGATGGTCTCCCAATAGGTCGTCAGTTCGTCGGAGTCAAGATACAGACTGTGAATTCGATAGGAGTAATTCGGTTTGTCGGCCGAGTACTCATCGAGATCGACATACGACTTGACGAAGTCGCGGATTGCCAGCGCGCGGTCTTCGCTGATGATGTATTTAAGCTCCAGTCGTTGCAGTTGAAGTCTGTCTTGATGCATTGCCGACATCCAGAAAACAGCAGAAACAGAGCAATATCAATACCATACCGAACCCGTGGCGCGCATTTGCGCTTTGCCCGCCGCCTTTTTGCAGGCGAACAGGCGCAATATCCCGACAGTGATATTGGCGGGATTTGTTTCCCCGCTTCTTTGCATGAACCGACAAAACAATCACCACGAAGCGCACGATGACCACGGAGGTTCCTATTAGCTCTTCCTCGGTGGTCTTCGCGGCCTTCGTGGTTCATGGCGCCAAAGCGTGTTCACAGAAACGAGGAGGCTCCCCATGAACCGGGTAGGGACCGATTCCACTCGGTCCCTGGTTTCGCCCAACAGTCAGCCGCGCTCCTAACCGGCTTTTTCGTCCGCGGGCGTTACACGCAATCCGGTCTTTGCCGGCGCTGACGCGAATGACATCCGACCCTTGTCGGCCGTCACGCCGCGGAAAGGGTCGTTGGTGATCAGGAGATTGCCGTCCAGGTCCAGGTAGTCCGTCAGCTGAGCCAGATGCGCCGCCGCGCTGATCAACAAGCTCGACTCGATCATGCATCCGAGCATTGTTTTGAGGCCCTCCCGTCGTGCGACTTTCAAGGCCTCAAAACCCGCGCTGATGCCACCGGTCTTCACGAGCTTCACATTGACCGAGTGGAATACGCCAGCGACACGTTCAATGTCGGCGGGATGCACGTAAGACTCGTCAGCCATGATCGGCAAAGGCGAGTGCGCTTTGAGCCATGCCCAGTCCGCGCGCGGAGTCCCAGCCGGCATGGGTTGTTCAATGAACTCTATCCTGCCGTCGGATGCCAGACGCTCGATCCGGTGGAGCGCTTCCTCCTTGGTTTTCCAGGCCTCGTTAGCGTCGACGCGGACGGTCTTTGTCGGCGCCACTTCGCGGAGCGCGGCGAGGTTTTCAGCGTCGCGCGGACTGCCGACCTTAAGCTTGAGGATCGGGTACTTTTCGGCCTCGCGCACTTTGTCGCGAATCGTGTCGGGCGAATCGATTCCAATGCTGAACGACGTGACATGGCGGCCCTCGGTGAAGCCGAGGCCGAGATAGTCATGAACTGGCTTCCCAGCTAGACGCGCGGCGCCGTCCAAGAGGGCCATGTTCAACGCGCCTTTGGCCGAATAGTCGCCAGCTCCGAGTCGATTCAGATTCCGCATGCTTTGTTCGATGTCTCGGAAGCTGAGCTCGACGGAGCCCGCGCGTTGCAGAAAGGCCTCGACATGGCTCACGTTCTCACCATAGCGAAGCGAAGGCGCGGCCTCGCCCAAGCCAGTGACCCCATCCCCGTCGGTCAACTCGACAAACATCACGTCATCGGTTCGTGTGCCCCCGGTGCCGTCGGGCCGCAATTCGCGGGCGATCGTCCATTGATGCGCAAGCTTGAGGTCAAAACGCCAATACCGAAGTTTCATGCGGCAAACGAAAGCCGAAAACCGCACCAGAATCAACATCGTATTGCTGGCGCATTGCTAGCGACTGTGGCTGCGCCGTGCTCGGTGAGTTCGGGTGAGACCTCGACGGGCGCGTCAACAGTGCCTTGATAGTTTCTTGCCGCTGCTTCACATTCGCCAAGAAAACAGATCGAGCCCATCCCATCCGCCGGGGGCCGAACGACGCGTCACTGGGCTGCCCGTCCGGGTGGGAACTCTTCTTGGGCGGCTGCTTCGCGTTCCTTGTTTTGCCACTTGAGGATCGGGTCCTGGTGAGTGCCTCCGAGCGCCAGCAGTTTCTCGATATCGTACACCATTTCTTTGCGGTTGGTCCCTATCAGCGAGTAGTCCTGCATGAGGAAGATGGCCTCTTCAGGGCAGACCTCCTGACACAGGCCGCAGAAGATGCATCGGAGCATGTTGATCTCGAATTGCCGGGGTCGTTTCTCCACGTTGCCGGCGCTGGGATCGACAGATGGTCCTGGTGGAGTGACGCGGATGGCTTTAGGCGGGCAAACGAACTCGCACAACTGGCAGGCCACGCACTTGGCGCGGCCAGTCTGGTCCCGCACGAGATAAGGAGCACCGCGGTAACCCGGCGGCACAACCCATCGTTGTTCGGGATACTCCACCGTCAACTTGCGGCTGAAAGCGTGAGGCAAGGTGATCTTGTTACCGTTCCAGATCGCCGGGAGATAGAGGCGTTCCCAAATACCGAGCGGTGGACCCGAAACAATCATGCGAGCAACCACAGGCAGGCGGCTGTGGCAACAATGTTAGCAACTGCCAGTGGAATGAGGCGTTTCCACCCCAGGCTCATGAGCTGGTCGTATCGGAACCTGGGCCACATCCACCTGACCCAAATGAAGACCAGGAGCAGAACGGTCACTTTGGCGAGGAACA
>JAXDCU010000592.1:0-20828 GCA_034677645.1 Verrucomicrobiia bacterium | reverse complement strand
GATTGTTCGCCGAGATTCCCGAGGCCCGCCTTCGCGGATACGGTCCCGGGCGTTTTTCATTCAACAGCAACCAGGGCCGTTGCCCCGAATGCGAAGGAGCTGGCACCGTCAAGCTGGAGATGAGTTTCCTGCCGCCGGCCTACACGCCATGCGGCACATGCCGCGGACTGCGATTCAATCCAGGTACACTCGACATCGAATGGCGCGGCCGGAACATCGCGCAAGTGCTTGATCTGAGTGTGGCCGAGGCGCTCGATTTCTTCGCCCCTTTTCCCCGCATCCGCCGCCCCCTGCAAGCTCTTCACGACACTGGACTGGACTATCTCAAACTGGGCCAGACAAGCCCAACCCTCAGCGGCGGCGAAGCGCAGCGGATCAAGCTCGTCACCCACCTGCTTTCCGGTTTCAGCGAAAGAACGAATCCCTCCGACCAGGACACGCCGCGCAACCTGTTCCTTCTCGAGGAACCGACGACCGGTCTGCACATGGCGGATGTGAAACGATTGGTCGAAGTTCTGCAACGGCTCGTCGACCTGGGCCACACCATCATCGTCATCGAACACAACCTCGACCTGATCGCGGAAGCGGACTGGGTGATCGATCTGGGCCCCGGAGGAGGACAAGCCGGCGGCCAGATTCTCGCGGCGGGAACGCCGGAAACCATAGCCCGAAACAAACGCTCGCACACGGGCCGCTACCTGCGTAGGTTCCTCTCCGGCACGTGAGTTATCCATACGAAGAAATACTCGCTGGCGAAGTTTGGCTCCGCTTCCCGCCTGGACGCCGACACGAAACGATTTGCGAACGGCTCCATCGCCACGTCGGAAACTGCATGGCGTCGACCCAGGGCATCCGCCTGCTGCCGGCCAGGACTGTTGTCGAGGTGCGCACTGGCACTTTGATTCGTCCGGACCTTTCGATCGTCGACATTCACACTGGCAAGCTCTGGCTCGCGGTTGAGGTGGTCAATTCCGAGGACCACCGGCCTGACACCGTCGTCAAAAAAGCGCTGTACGAGGAAATTGAACTGCCGCGACTCTGGATGGTCGACCCGCGGTACGACAACGTCGAGGTCTATCAAGCCGCGGAGTTCGGTCTGACCCTCAAAACCATACTGGCTGGCCAGGAACTCCTCACCGACGAGAGCCTGCCTCTCTTCAGAATCAAGATCGCCGACCTGTTCGGCGACAACACTGAGCGGCAGCCGCCCCGCCATGATAACGCACCCGACTCGCGGTAGCCAAACCGTCCTGGCCGAGGACCGCCAAGACAGCGCCCGTTCTCTGGCGCTCTGTTGCTCGACGGACCAAGGAAAGCGGCAGAGGACTGCTGCGCTCTCCCGCAGCCGCGGCACACTGGCCGAGTCGATGCACACAGCGCTAACCGCCGGACTCATCAAACACCAGAGGCACGGGTCGTGCCTCGCGTCAGCCAGCAGGACATTGCGGAAGGCCCGGTCGCGGCCACTGGCCCTGGCACTACTGGCGTTTCTGGCCCCGGTCACCTGCCGCGCCCAATACCCGAACGTCCCATCGTCAGTCAGGACTGAGGCTTTGGCGCGGATGGCCGCCGCCGACCGGCGGTCCGACGAGGCTTTTGCCAAGGCGCTGCCAATCATCCGCGAGTGGGAGAGCAAAGGCAAACCGTATATCCCCGGCGCCGCGGAGCCGAAGGACCTGCCGCGGGCGAAGATTCCCGCATTTCCAGGCGCTTGGGGCGGCGGGATGTACTCGTTCGGCGGACGCGGCGGAAGGGTGCTCGTCGTCACAAACCTCAACGACAGCGGGCCCGGGAGTTTCCGCGAGGCATGCGAAGCGGGCGGCCCGCGGTTCGTTTTGTTCAACGTGGCGGGCGTGATCCGGCTCAAAGACCGCATCCGCATCCGGGCACCGTACATTACGATTTCGGGCGCCAGCGCGCCCGGCGACGGCGTGTGTATCGCGGGCAATACCGTCGAGATCGAGACGCACGACGTGGTCATACGCCACATGCGGTTTCGTCGGGGTGAGACATGGGTGGGGGACCGGAACGACTCCATCGGTGGTAACGCCGTTGGCAACATCATGATC
Organism: Verrucomicrobiia bacterium; assembly: GCA_034677645.1. Lineage (GTDB taxonomy): Bacteria > Verrucomicrobiota > Verrucomicrobiia > Limisphaerales > J093 > JAAYVR01. Next base: position 18,759 of record JAXDCU010000592.1, on the reverse strand, counting down.
GATCACGTGTCCGCCAGCTGGGGACTGGACGAGAACATGTCCATGTACCGGCACATGTTCGATCACGACAACAACCCCGCGACGCCGGAGCTCAAGCTGCCAACCGTGAACATAACGATTCAGAACTCGATTTTCAGCGAGGGCCTAAACACATATCACCACGCTTTCGGTAGCACGATTGGCGGCCTGAACAGCACATTTCATCATAACCTCTGGGCGTGCAACACGGGGCGGAACCCGAGCGTGGGAATGTACGGCGATTTCACGTTTGTGAACAATTTGCTCTTCAATTGGGTTCACCGCACCGTGGACGGCGGAGATCACCGCAGTTACTACAACATCATTAGCAATTACTTCAGACCCGGCCCAGCCACGCCCAGAAACCAGCCAATAGCCTATCGCCTGCTCAAGCCCGAGTCCGAACGCAGCAAAACCGTGGTTGACCATTTCGGATTCGCCTACGTGAGCGGCAACGTTGTCGAGGGCAATCCGCGCATCACTGGTGACAACTGGGACGGCGGCGTCCAGCCCGAAGTCAAGGCTCACCCAATCAAGAAAGTGCTGGAACAGGTCCGCACCAATACGCCGTTCCCATACGCGAGCTTGCCGGTCGAGCCAGCGGACAAGGCTCTCTATACCGTGCTAGCCAACGCGGGGGCCACTCTGCCCCGAAGAGACGCCGTGGACCAACGCGTCATCAACATGGTCCGCACCGGCAAAGTGAGCGCGAAAGCGGGACCGAACATCGAGGAGGAGCTGAGCCATGCCGGCTACTCCAAAGAGACCGTGGCAAGCCTGATTCGCCTTGTTAGCCTGGGCATCATCACGCACCCGTCCCAGGTCGGTGGCTATCCGGAATACAAAGGAACGCCTTACGTTGACACCGACGGCGACGGCATGCCGGACACGTGGGAGAAGGCGCGCGGCTTAGACCCGACCGATCCGCGCGATGCTCGTGGGGATTTGGATGGCGATGGCTACTGCAACATCGAGGAGTTCATCAATGGACTGGATGAGGGACTGTCTTAGTGCGCCAACGAAACACGAACCAGATGTATGGCCGCTAATGTCTTAGACAAGTGCATTCTTAAAGTCTGTGTTTTCAAACACTGGCTGGGTAAAGGGCGCCACACATACCAGCCGCTGCCATGGATAGGAATACACGAAGCCAAGAGGAGCGCGGGGACTGTCTCGCGAATGCGGGCAATAGAGCAGTTCTTGAAGGATAGAACTATCTCCAATGGCGTCGCGCTCGATGTCGGCTGTAACATCGGGTACTTTTCCCTTACGCTCAAGGAAAAGGGCTTCACTGTCTATGGCATCGACAACAACCGCGGGAACGTGCGGATTGCCACAGCAGTTAGCAAGTTGATACAACCTGGCGCCTTCGTGGGCATCCACTCCACAATCACTCATGACAATACATCCATCTTTCCAGAAGCAGACGTGACTCTCTGCCTTTCAATTTGGCACCACTGGGTCAGGTGCCTCGGCATTGGCGCCGCCACCGAGATACTGCGATCTCTATTCGGTAAGACTCGCGCGGTGCTTTTCTTTGACACTGGCGAACGCGAGTTGACCGAGGACTACAATCTGAACTTCGACGGCAAGGACCCGCGACTGTGGCTTGAACATTACCTGAATGAGCGGCTGAATCCTGATGAATTGCTGTGCCTGGGACGCTTTCAGGCTTTCGCGCCAGCCCGCGCGGATTTCCAGGGCGAAGTCAGGAGACACTTGTTCGCGGTTTCGCGGCGAACGTGAGACCACTGGAATCATGGGGATTCTGCGCCCAATATCGCCCAATATCGCCCTTCTACTTGAACGTGTCGGGTGCAGGGCTGCGTCCGGGGAAGATGCGGTCAGATTGTTGTACCTTAAGATCGGGAAGTGGCTAGTCAGACCAGACAGTGTCGCGTTGTTTCTTGGGAGAAGAGGTGTAAGGCTCTCCGAACTGGTACGATTCAGGCCATTGTGTCTGCGGCTCGCCAAAGGTATTCCTTGGTATTCGTTCATCCTTCCAAGAGACAAGGAATTCACGAAACTGTCGCTGTTCTCCCTTGACGGCCAATACAAGAAAGTTGTTTGGGGAAACACTGAGCAGTTCCATCGAGAACTGTCCATGATGGAGAGTTTTGCCGCTAGAGGTTTTGCTGTTCCAAAGATAATTGACAAGGATGAGCGTGTGCCATTCGTCAAGCAGGAGTTGATAGGAAAGCTGTTTGACAACTATTGCACGCCTTTGCAGGTGTCTGAATTGCTCCTGCAGGCTCATTTGGGCTCGGTCGGTGAATTGTTCAACATTTCATATTACAGCGATGTTGAAATCTGCCTTGGCGATTTGCTGGATTCGGTGAGCCTATCGGAGAGAATAAAGCGCCTGATCCTCGCATCAGGAGTGCATTCGGGCGACTTGTCCATCCCAGGAACGCTTGTCCATGGCGATCCACATGCCGGCAACTTCTTTCGTGATAGCGACAATACGGTGTACGTGACGGATTTTGACCGCGCATTCAAAGCCTCAATCTTCTACGACTTCGTCTATTTGCATTTGAAGTACGATATGTACACGCGGCCGCGCTTAATGGAGGCGATCGGTAGAATCAACACGCATTTCAAGATCAACACATCTTTCTCAGAACCCGAATTGTACTTGAAGCTGCTGACGTTATTCGCCCTCGACTCCTGCGTGTATCTTCAGTCGCACGGGCTCGGAAAGACGACGAAAAGCAGGTCTTGGAAACGTTTCACGATAAGGACAATAAAGAATGCGCTGGATAAAGCTGCCTTGAACGATCTCGGCGCCGACGGAAGGCAATGATCCGATATGCCCTCCACCGCGGATTCGACGGCGAGTATCGCTTGCTCTCGCGGAACGGACAACGATAGCCTTCCCGCCTTTCATTCGGTCGTGAAGAGGCGTATTGGCAAATCCATAACTCTAAACCCGGACTTCGCCCAACCCCGTGGAGTCGCGGGCTCCGGAACGTGACGCCCACATGTTTTTCCTCGACCTGACACTGTCCACGCCAGCCGAGAACATCGCCTGCGACCAAGCCTTGCTCGAGGCTTGCGACTTGAGCGATGGCCCCGAAGTTCTCCGCGTTTGGGAGCCGACCTCGGCCTTCGTCGTGCTCGGCTACGCCAATCGGGCCACATCGGAGGCGAATCTGGAAACCTGCCGCGCGGCGGGCATTCCAGTGCTGCGCAGAATCACAGGCGGCGGCGCGGTGTTGCAGGCGCCGGGCTGTCTTAATTACGCGCTGGTTCTTCGGATTGACGCCGGCAGCGCGCTGGCATGGTCAAGCAAAACCAATGCCCACGTCATGGAGCGCCACAGGGCTGCTCTGGAGAGGTTGCTGGACCTGCCAGTCACGCGCGAAGGAGCCACTGATCTTGCCGTTGGCGGACGCAAGGTGTCAGGCAACTCGCAGCGGCGCAGGCAACGCGCTCTTTTGTTTCACGGCTCATTCCTGCTCGACATGGACATCTCTATCGTCAGGCGCTATCTGCCCCTCCCTACGCGCGCGCCAGACTACCGCGCGGGCCGGCCACACGAAACGTTCCTCACCAACTTGTCAATCGAGGCTGAAGAGCTCAAACAGGCCCTGCGCCTGGCATGGGGGGCATGGGATGTCGCGTTCGACTGGCCGCGCGCCGAAACAAAGGCCCTTGTTCGCTCCACATACTCGCTCGACCTCTGGAATCTGAAATGGTAGCGAATACGGTCAAGTCGGTTTGCTGTCGCCCGGGTCGGGCGGGTGTGGCGTTGGTTTCATGAACCGGTGCACGAGGAAGTAGTACATTAATCCGATCACCGCCACGGCCGCGACAAGCCAAATCGTGATCCGGTGAAGCTCGCCTTGAAGAAGCTTCTCGTCCTTGCCAGCCATCACGCCCACCCAGCAAAGCACTCCGCACCACAGCGCCGACCCGATCAGCGTAAACGCCGAGAAGAGCGTGTAATTCATCCTCACGATCCCGGCGGGAATTCCGATCAGGTGTCGCACGACGGGCAACAATCGGGCAGTGAAGACTCCCCACGCGCCAAATCTCGCGGCCCATGTCTCGGCGGCCGTCACCTTGTGGGGCGGCACGAAAACATATCTGCCGTAGCGCAACACGAGCGGCCGCCCAGCAAGGCGTGACGCCCAGTACATAACAGTGGCGCCTGCCCATGACCCGAGCGCGCCGGCGATGACGATCCCGATCATGCTGAATGTGCCTTGTTTGTGGGCGAGCAGGGCGGCGGGCGGGATGACCAATTCACTGGGCAGAGGGACTATCGAGCTCTCAATGGCCATGAGCAGCACGATGAGCGGATAGCCGCCCGCTTCGAGCGATTGCAGGTACCAGTCTAGAAGTCCCTTGATCATGCGGGCGCATCCCTAGCTCATTAGTGGAGCGTGCGCAAGCAGCTTTGGGCACAAAACACAAACCAGGACGTGCGCGCGGATTTGGAGCGAGCTTGACCGACGGGCGTAAAGAAGGTAGTCAACGTCACTAGGCAATGTGCCTGCCATCGCCGCAAGTGAGCCGATCCGTTCCAACCAAACACCGAATCATGAGTGCATTCGTCAAGCCAATAACCCGTCGTCAGTTCATCAACAAGAACATCGAAGCAACACTCGCCGCGTGCGCGTTTCCGGCGTTGGTTCCTGCATCGGCGATTGGAGCCGCCGGCACCGTCTCCCCGGCCAATCGGATCAACCTCGGCTGTGTTGGTCTTGGCCCGCAGGGGCGAGGCGTGATGGGCAACTTCCTCGCGCAGTCCGATTGCCGCGTGGTGGCGCTATGCGATGTTCTCAAACGCCATCTCGATGCCGCCCTGGACCAGGTAAACCAGCATTACAAAGACAAGGCCTGTGCCACACACACGGATTATCGCGATTTGCTCGGTCGCAACGACGTCGACGCCGTCTTGATTGCCACGCCCGATCACTGGCACGTGCCGGTGGCTGTCGCAGCCGCACGCGCGAACAAGGACATGTACCTCGAAAAGCCCATGGGATTGTCAATCGAAGAGGACCAGGTGCTCCGCGCGGTTTGCCAGAAGGGCAAACGCATCTTTCAGTTCGGGACACAGCAACGCTCGTCCAGTCAGTTTCGCCTCGCATGCGAGCTGGTTCGAAATGGCCGTGTTGGCAAACTCCGCCAGATAGACGTGTGGGCCCAAGCGAGCAGGCCAGGCGGCCCGACCGCCCCGGTGTCGCCGCCGCCCGATCTCAACTATGACGTCTGGCTGGGGCCATCCCGCCAAGCGCCTTACACGCAGGGCAAGGCATTCGACGAGCAGGATGTCTGGAAGACTTGGTGGTACAACTACGACTATGCGCTGGGCTTTATAGCAGGATGGGGTGTGCATCCGCTGGACATCGCTTATTGGGGACATCCTTCGATGATGAAAGGCGCTGTCGAGGTCGAGGGCAAAGGCGTGTTTCCAACCGAAGGCGCCTGCAACACCTCAATCGCATGGGATGTGAATTTCAAGTTCGATGATGGCGTGCGTATGACGTTTCGGGGCACGCGCAATAGCTACGACAAAGTCCTGCCGATGAATGACTTCACCGATTGGAACAAGAAGTACGGTAATATTATCGACCACGGAACTGCATTTGAAGGCACTGACGGCTGGGTGTTGGTGGATCGGAGCCAAATCCGCGCAAGCCCGGAAAGCCTGGTCGAACAGAAAGTCGGCCCACGCGACATCCAGCTCACGCGCAGCCCTAACCACGCCCGCAACTTCCTCGACTGCGTTAAGAACAGGCAGCCAGCCATCTGTCCAATCGAGGACTCGGTTCAGGCTGACGTTCTTTGCCATCTGGGCGACATTGCCACGCGGCTCGATCGCAAGCTCACATGGGACGGCCCCGGCGAGCGATTCGTTGGCGACCCCGATGCCAACAAAAGGCTCCTGATGCGACTAGTGAGGCCGGATTGGCGGTGGAAATAAACCGCCAGAACGGTCGCCGCCGATTCTTGTTTCGCCGCCCGCACGCCAGGTCTGACGCCAAACAAAACGCTCAACTGATTTGACGCGGGGCGCGGACTGTTGTCTCATTGGCGCTGCATCCGTTCACAACAACAAATTAAGCGCATGAAAATGAACCAAGACTCACCCGAACACTCAGCCCTGACACGGCGGGATTTTCTCAAAAACTCTTCGCTGGCCGCGGCTGGCGCCGCGGCAATGAGCTTTCCAGCGGTCCTGAACGCCCAAACAAAGACACCTATCAATGCCGTCATCCTCGGCCACGGCGGCCGCGGCAGCGGCGCGGGCGGCAATTTCCTGGCGGCGGCGAAGGCGGTGGGCGTGGAAGCAAAGATCGTGGCCGTGGCGGACATCTTTCCCAAGCAGGCCAGGGGCGGCGAACGCTTCGGCGTGCCCGCGGAGCGCTGTTTTAGCGGCTTCGACGCTTACATGAAGGCTCTGGAAGTGCCCGGCGTGAACTACGCAATTCTGGCGGCGCCGCCCGGGTTCAGGCCCGCCCACTTCAAGGCCTGCATCGAGGCTGACAAACACGTGTTCATGGAGAAGCCAGTCGCATCAGACGCGCCCGGCTGCCGCATCATGTACGCGGCCGGCGAACAGGCAAAGCAGAAAGGCCTCAAAGTGGCCGCTGGCACTCAGCGCCGCCACCAAGCCGGCTACATCGAGACCATCAAACGCATCCAGGACGGCGCTATCGGTGACATCGTCACTCTGCACTCCTACTGGGTCAACAACGGCCCCATCTGGCATCGCGGCGAAAGCGGCGAGACTGAACTCGAAAAGCAGATCGCCAACTGGTATCATTATATCTGGCTTTCCGGGGACCACATCTGCGAGCAGCACGTCCATAACATCGATGTCTGCAACTGGATCATGAAGGATCACCCCGTTCGGTGCTGGGGCCAAGGCGCGCGTCAGCAGTTGGGAAACAAGTCGGGCGAAATCTGGGACCACTTCGCCGTCGAATACGACTATCCCAGCGGCGCCAAAATGTTCAGTTATTGCGGCCAGATCAGACGAACAGGATCGCCGGGCGTCGATGAATTCGTTCATGGCACGAAGGGCACCGCCCACCCAAGCGGCAGCATCCGACCGCGCGACGGCGAATCATGGCGTTCTACGCTCAAGCTTCAGAGCGGCGACCCCTACACGCAGGAGCATATCGACCTCATCAACGCCATCATCAACGACACTGAACTGAACGAGGCGAAAAACGTCACCGACAGCACACTTACGGCTATAATGGGCCGTGAAGCTGCCTACAGTGGCGGCTGGGTCACGTGGGACAATATCAGTAGTTCAAAGTTCACTTATGGACCTGACCTGCTCTACACGAACGCCGCAGCCCTTAAGTGGGGTCCATTCCGAACTCTCAAACCGCCCATGCCACCCGACCACAACATACTAAGTGACCCGCCCAAGGTGGCCCAAGCCTAACCAAACCAATAGCCGGGTCCGACGTCATGTGCCATGGACCGTCTTTTCGTAGAGGCGAACCGGCGGTTCATGGCCTCAATGCGTAACACATCACTTGTCATCAAGGCTCCCCATGAACCAGATGCATTCCCCGGTAGGGCGAGGCTCCAGCCGAGCCGCTCACAGCCTGTGCAGTATATCGCGGCCCGGCTCCGAGGGAGCGTCGCCCTACCGCACGGTTCATGGCGCCAAAGCGTGTTCACAGGAACAAGGGGACTCCCCATGAACCGGCGGCCGCGTTCATGGTCCCGATGCGTGACAAGTCAATTGTCATCAACGCTTTCCATGAGCCTGGTAGGGACCGATTCGGCAGGCACGGACTCCACTCCATCACGAACATCAACGCGCAAGAGCGGGCCGCGGTGGAACGCGTCTCCACCTGGCGCGTGGTTTGGCCGCGCATTGACCTCACAGGTAGTCAGTACTCCTCATGAAAACACCGATATCGATCGTCCACGACGACGGTAGACCTGTCGTCACGCGCCGCCGTTTTTTGGGCCAATCGTATCTGGCCGTTGCCGGCGCGGCCACCGCGGCGAACCTCCCGTTCGTCCAGACACTGCATGCGGCGCCGGATGATCCGGTCCGGATCGGCGTGATAGGTTGCGGCGGGAGAGGAACAGGCGCGGTGCTGGACGCGCTTGGCGCCGCCACAAAGGTGATCTATCCAGCGGCGGGATACCACACTGAGGACGTCAAGCCCGGAGCCTCGGTGCGCGAGCGCAACATTGAGGTGGTCGCGTTGTGCGACGTGTTCCCGGACCGCATACAGCGGTGTCGCGAGCAACTCAAGAACTTGACGCCCCCTATCGACGTGCCGAGCGAGACGTGTTTTAGCGGCTTTGACGGTTATCTGAAGCTCCTGGCTGTTCCCCAGATCAACTACGTCATCCACGCCACGCCCCCGCATTTTCGCCCGCGCCACGTCCTGGATGCTGTCAAGGCCGGCAAGCACGTTTTCATGGAGAAGCCGGGCGCGGTTGACAGTCCCGGCGTGCGTCTGTTGTTGGAGGCATACGAAGTGGCGCGTCAGAAGAGACTAGGCATCGCGGCAGGCACGCAGCGCCGGCACATGCTCGGCTATCGGGAGACAATCAAACGCATTCACGATGGCGCGATCGGCGAGATTGAGTATCTCCGCTGCTATTGGAATGGGGGCGTGATTTGGGTCGTCGAGCGCCAGTCTGAAATGTCGGATATGGAATGGCAGCTCCGGAACTGGAACTACTTTACCTGGGTCGGCGGCGATCACATTGTCGAGCAACACGTCCACAACCTCGACGTCATGAACTGGGTGATGAACACCCACCCGGTCAAGGCATACGCGATGGGCGGACGCCAGGGGCGTAAGAGCCCAATCCACGGCCACATCTACGACCACTTCGCCGTCGAATACGAGTACCCAAATGGCATCAAGATGTTCAGCCAGTGCCGACAGATGGACCATACCGAGTCGCGCGTCGAGGAAGCGGCTGTGGGCACCAAAGGCATCACCAACTGCTCGAATTACATCCGGCCCAAACAAGGCGACCTCTTTCGGTTCCGCGACCCCGAGGTAAATCCGTACCAGCAGGAACATCAAAACCTCATCGCCAGCATCCGTGCCGGCGAGCCAATCAACGAGGCCAAGAACCTCGCCGAGTCAACCCTCACGGGCATCATGGGACGCGAGTCCGCCTACACCGGCCGGAGCATCGAGTGGGACAAAGCCCTCAACTCAACGTTCCGGTACGGACCCGAGCGATACGAGCTCGGCCCGTTGCCATTCCCTCAAGTGCCAATGCCAGGCGCTCACAAGTTCGCCTGACCGAAAGGAGCAATCCGATGATCACCATTGAATCTTATCCAGTGGCGGTCGTGATGTGCGTCATCACGATGTTGTGCTGGGGGTCGTGGGCAAACACGCAGAAACTTGCCAGCAAGGAATGGCGGTTCCAGCTCTTTTACTGGGACTATGCCATTGGTGTCTTGTTGCTCTCCTTGATCCTCGCGTTCACGATGGGCAGCTCGGGCGATGGCGGGCGTTCATTCGTGGCCGATCTCAAGCAGGCCGATGCGCGGTGGCTCTGGTCCGCGTTCCTCGGCGGGGTGATCTTCAACCTCTCGAACATCCTGCTGGTCGCCGCCATTGACATTGCCGGTTTGGCGGTTGCGTTCCCGGTGGGTGTCGGGCTCGCGCTTGTGCTGGGCGTGATCACGACCTACTTGAAGAAACCCGAAGGCAACGTGCCGATGCTTGCCCTCGGCGTGGCGGCAATTGTCATCGCGATTATTCTCGACGCGCTTGCCTACAGACGGCTCGCGGCCGGCAGCCGGAAGACGCCCGTGAAGGGGATTGTGATTTCCGTCGTCGCCGGCGTATTGATGGGATGGTTCTACAGTTTCGTCGCGGGCGCGATGGGCAAAATCAACCCGGACAACACGCTCGAAACAGGGAAGCTAAGCGCGTACACCGCGGTCGTTCTGTTCTCAGTCGGACTTCTGGTCTCGAACTTTGTCTGGAACAGCATCATGATGGTCAAGCCGCTCTCCGGCCCGCCAGTGCCTTTCAGCGACTACTTCACCAAGGGTAACGCCCGCCTGCATGGCATCGGAATCCTCGGCGGCATGATCTGGAGTCTCGGCATGGCGTTCAGCATCATCGCCAGCACCGCTGCCGGCCCGGCGCTCTCGTACGGCCTCGGTCAGGGCGCCACGATGATTGGCGCCTTCTGGGGCGTGTTCGTGTGGAAAGAATTCAAAGGCGCGCCGGCCGGGACAAACAGCCTCCTCACTGCAATGTTCGCTTTCTACTTCGTCGGTCTGGCTGTTCTTGTCGCCTCGAAGTTGTGATCGACGGGCAACGTGGCGATTCGGCGTCGATAACCCATGGCGGACTCCTGAGAAACAACTTTAAGAAGACGATTATCACAGCATGACCAGACCATCCATCGTCGTCGTCGGCAGCTCAAACACCGACATGATCATCAAGCTCGACCGCATTCCGCGTCCGGGCGAAACGTTGTTGGGAGGAGAATTCGTCATGGCAGCAGGCGGCAAGGGGGCAAACCAGGCCGTCGGCGCCGCCCGCGCTGGAGGTGCGGTCACCCTCGTCGCAAGGGTCGGCGATGACATGTTCGGAGCACGTGCCATCGTTGGATTCAAGCGCGACCGCATCCGGGTAGATCACATCCGCAAGGACAAGACGGCCGCATCTGGTGTCGCGCTGATCTTCGTCGCCAAAGACGGCGAGAACAGCATCGCGGTTGCCGGCGGCGCTAACGCGCGCCTTTCACCCGCGAATGTGCGCCATGCAGCGGCTGTCATTTCACGAGCTAAGGCTCTGGTTCTGCAACTCGAGACCCCACTGGAGACCGTTCAGGCTGCCGCTGCCATCGCCGCCAAAGCCGGCGTGCTAGCAATCTTGAACCCCGCCCCAGCTCGGCCGCTGCCCGATGCTTTGCTCCAGCGCGTCTCCATTCTCACGCCAAACGAGACCGAAGCCGAATTGCTCACCGGCCTCAGGGTCGACGACGACGCGACCGCGGGGCGCGCCGCGAGGAAACTGCTCGCCAGAGGCGTCAAGACGGTAATCCTCACACTCGGCGCTCGCGGAGCGCTCGTCGCCAGGGGCGATGCGATCCATCTTGTGCCAGGCTTCAAAGTGCGCGCCGTGGACAGCACGGCGGCTGGTGACGTTTTCAACGGAGCGCTTGCCGTGGCGCTCGCTGAAGGGAAATCGCTGATCGAATCGGTCCGATTCGCGAACGCGGCGGCGGCCATCTCGGTCACCAGACTTGGCGCGCAGCCTTCAGCCCCCCACCGCGCCGAGATCGACCGGATACTCCGCGAGACTGGGAGGGGTCACATCTAAACATTCGACATTTGAGGCCTGACAAGCTGCGAACCTGATACGGTGCGCGCCCGTGCGTACTTGGAGGTTCGCCGCGAGCTCACAGATGTAGAATGTTTAGATGTGACCCCACATTGGCCAAGTCCACGCCATCACGCCGCGGGACCGCCGTTATCGTGCCCGCCGCGAGCATCGTGAGTCGAGACCAACCTCACGACCGCCTCAATGCCGAGCCGCTCTAGGAATTCAGATTCAACCTCCAACCGGACAGTTTCCAGCGTCCGCACCAGATCGTCAAAGATACGATCCGAAACGGCGAGGCGAACGATGACCCGGCGCTCGGTGATTTCTATCTGGGTGGGGTGGTTGGCCGCAGAAGTGTGAGCCAGCACCTCGCGGACTTGCTCTTCGTAGACCGGCATTTCGTGGACGAGCATCTGTTTGTCAAGGCGTTTGCCCGGCACCAACATGGCCGTCGTCCGTCCGCATTTGCACTTGCCACGACGGAGTTCGCAGGCAATGCGAGTGGCGTAACGCAACAAGGGAGTCGCTTCCCTGGCCAGCGTGGTGACCAGTAGCTCGCCATCACTGACTTCCACGAGGAACTCGTCTTCGTTCACATGGAAATGCCCGTCCTGGCATTGCACGCAGAAACCGGGATCGAGTATGGCAGGAATGCCGAAATTGCATTGAGCGCGAACGAACAAGCCGCCTTGCAAAGCGTGTCGTTCAAGACCGCTGACCGGTCTGGAAAGCAGGACCGTGCGCAGATGAAGGGATTGAGGGTCGATGCGGCGTTGGTCGAGCAGGGCCGCGATTTCGCGCGCGTTGGTCGGGGTGGTCACCAGGACGGTGGGCCGGTAGTTCTGGAGCATCGCCAACTGATAATCGACGTGCACCGGGTCTTCGGCTATGACCGATGCCTCCACCGTCTGGGCACCGAGCGTGTAGCCCGAGAAACTGCCGGAAGAGCCGTTCCCGAGGTTGATCTGGATGACGTCGTTAGCCGTCACGCCGGCCGCGACCAACTGGCGCGCAACCAATCGGCCCCAGTGCTTGATGTCGTTCTGGGTGTGCCCGATGATAAGTTGCCGGCCCTCAGGGCCGACAGCCGAGTGCAGCCTGATCACCTCCCGGAGCGGGAGCGCAAACATGCCGTACGGGAAACTGTCGGCCAGATCGCCGGGAGTGGTCACGGGAAGCCTTTGGAGGTCGGCCAGCGACTCGATGCGCGCGTCTCCCAGCAATTCGCGGTAACGTCGGACGTTTCGCTTCAATCGCACGACCAGCGCCTGTAGGCGTTCGAGCTGCAGTTGTTCGAGTTCCTCGGAACGCGCGCTTTCGAATTTCGGATCGAGGATTCTCATTCCCAGATTTCCTTGTAGCCTTTGCCAAGATATGCGCGTCGGACCTCCGGATTCTGAATCAGGTCCGCCGCCTCGCCCTCCATGATGATCTCACCGGTCTCCATCACATATGCGCGGTCGGCTATTTCGAGAGCCGCAACCGCGTTCTGCTCGACGAGGAAGATTGTCACGCCATCGTCCTTCAGTTGGCGGATCACAGCGAAGACTTCCCGCACCAACAGCGGTGCCAGACCCAACGACGGTTCGTCAAGCAGCATAAAACGTGGCCTCGCAGCAAGCGCCCTGCCCAGGGCGAGCATCTGCTGTTCGCCGCCCGAGAGAGTGCCAGCCGACTGTCGCGAGCGTTCCCGGAGACGCGGAAAGCGCTGGAATACCTTCTCCATCACGGCACGCCGGTCTGGATTGTGATATCCGCCCAGCAGCAGATTCTCCCACACGGTCAGGTCGGAGAATAGCTGCCGGCCTTCGGGCACCATTACCATTGCGTCGTGAACGCGGTTCCATGCCGGTTGACCCACCACGCTCCGAGCGTTGATGCGGATTTCGCCGCTCCACACCGGCAGCAAACCGGAAATCGCGCGAAGCAACGAGGTCTTGCCCGCCCCGTTCGCGCCCAGGAGCGTCACGATCTCACCAGCCGCGACATGCAGGCTTATGCCTTTGACGATCTCCAGGCTGCCGTATCCGCAGCGGAGGTTTTTAACCTGAAGCAACATCGCGTTTCTCGCCTAAGTACACGGCTATGACTTTCGGATCGTTCTGAACCTGGGCGGCGGGGCCGTCGGCGATCGGCACGCCAAAATGCAACGCCAGTATCTCATCCGCCACGTCCATCACGAGCGACATGTCATGCTCCACAAGCAACAGCGTCACTCCTCGATCACGGATGTGCTGAATGTTCGCGGCCAAGTCATCAGTCTCCTTGGTGTTGAGACCACTGGCTGGCTCATCCAGCAACAGAAGCCGCGGCTCGGTCGCCAACGCCCGCGCCAGTTCCACCAGCCTGCGTTGGCCAAAGGAAAGCGACCCGGCCAAGCTCGACGCTTTGTCAGCCAAACCCAACTCCTTAAGCCCTGCAAATGCCGCGTCGGTCATCGACCGTTCCTCACGGCGCTGGCCGGGCAGGCGCAGAGCGCAGCCGGCAAACCCGTGTTGGGCATGGATGTGGCGACCAATCATCACATTCTCAATCACTGTCATGTGCTGAAAGAGACTCACGTTCTGGAACGTGCGCGATACGCCCAGCGCTGCTACCTGAAAAGGCTTCAGACCTGTCAGCATTTTGCCATCCAAACGCACCTGACCGCTGGTGGGTTGAATCAGGCCGCACACGATATTGAAAAGAGTGGTTTTGCCCGCGCCATTGGGACCGATTATGGCTTTGATTTGGCCTGCGTTGACCTCGAATGACACGCGGTCAAGAGCAACCAACCCGCCAAAGCAATGGCGGATTTCCTCGGCTTCAAGCAGCGCCATGACCCGCCTCCCTACCGGCCGATGCGGGGCGAAATACCCGCCGCAGCCAATGCCCCATCGGCCGAAACGGTCCTTCGGGCGCCAATGACACAATTGCAATCAGGATAATCCCGAAAACCGCGTTGTCGTATGTGCCAAACCAACCGCGCAGCGAAAGGAAAACCAAAACCGTGCTCACTACCAGCGCGCCCCTGACGTTGGCCATGCCGCCCGCTGCAACCAGCGCAACGTATCGCACCGACTTGAGCGCGCTGGACTCAGACGGACCGATGCCTTCGTTGTAGTGTGTGAGCAGACTCCCGGCCACGGCCGCCAGAACTGCGCTTGCCACAAAAGCCTGCAGCTTGATCCTGGCGGTGTTCAGCCCCATCGCGTTCGCGGCTGTCTCGCTGTCGTGAATTGCGCGGAGCGCGCGCCCCGCGCGCGAGTTGAGCAGATTGCCAAGAAGCACCAGCACGCCAAGGGCAACCGCCCACGCCAGGTAATAGTTCTGCACACGCACCGCGCTCTTGCCGCTCACAGTCAACCCGAAACCGAGCCGCCAGGGCGGCACCCCCGTGATCCCATCAGCCGCGCCCAGGAGCGGCGTTCCCAGAAGCAAGCAGTACACAATCAAACCGAATCCGAGCGTTGCCATGGCAAGGTAGTGGCCCTTGAGACGCAGTGCCGGATAGCCAATCACCACAGCGACAACGACAACAACCAGCATCGCCGCCAAAAACGCCGCCCAAGGCGCGACCGTGAGTAAATCCGAGGTGTCATAAAGGCTCTTTCGGGTTACAAAGACGCCGCACTGCTCAAGCAGGCGTGCCCAGGCCACCCCTTTTAGCGCGGCAAAATCGTGAGTCGTAAGAAAAGCCGACACGTACCCGCCCATGGCGAAAAAAGCCCCATGGCCCAGCGACACTTGCCCCGCATAACCCATCACGAGCGACAATCCCATCACAACGATCGCGTAGTACACCGCCATCGTCAGTTGCGTGAGGTAGTACGTTTTGCCGATGGCGCCCAGACAAAGCTGTAGCCCGACCAAAACCGCCACGAACAAGGAAAGCTGAAGCCACGCGCCCGGTTTCATGATCACACCTCCCGGACAGCCCCCGTTGACCCTTCGCCAAAAAGACCGTGCGGCCGCAGAAACAGCATCACCAGTATAACGGCAAACGCGGTAACGTCCTTGAACGCGGCGGGCAGCAGGCTGACGCTGAACGCCTCCAGAAGTCCCACCGCCAATCCGCCAAACACAGCGGCCATGGGATTGCCCAGGCCACCGAGGATCGCCGCCGCAAACCCTTTAATCGCTAGCCCAGGACCCATCTCGTAGTGCGTCATCGACATCGGCGAGATGACGCACCCGGCCAGAGCGCCAAGGCCAGCGCTAAGCCCGAAAGCCAAAGTGCGCATGCCGCCTATGTTGATGCCCGCCAGCATCGCCGCCTCCGCATTCGAGGAGCACGCTCTCATCGCCCGGCCGCACAATGTGCGTTTGTAGAAAAGCTGCAAAAGAACCACCACCACCGCCACAGTCCCGAGCACCCAGCAGACCTGGGGCGATAGAGCGGCGCCAAACAGCTTGACGGAGGAGATTTCGTTGCCACTGAAGTACGGCAACGAGCGCACTTTTTCGTCCCACACGTGCAATGTAGCCTCTTGAATCACAATCGACAAGCCCATCGTGACGATGACCATATGCATCACTGAGTGCGATCTAAGTCTGCGGAAGACCAGAAACTCAAGCGCGCATCCACCCAGAGCCACCACGACTACCGCCCCAGCCACTGCAAGCGGCAGCGGTAGGAACTGCGACAACGTGATAGCAACCATCCCGCCCAACATTACGAACTCGCCCTGGGCGAAATTGAGCACGCCGGTCGCGCTGTAAATAAGATTGAAACCAATAGCAACCACGGCGTACACGCTGCCGATCGTTATGCCAGAAAGGAAGTATTGGAGAGTCTGAAGCAAGGCGAGGCTTTCGCTCTACTCGCAAACACCCTCCGACTGCTCGTGCGGGGGGCGCAGGTTGTTTCGCGTACGTTTCATGAACCGGCTCGATGCTCATGTGCCGGGCTCGGGCCAGTCAAGAAAAAGCCCAGCCCGCCAGCGGGACCAATCGTTGCATGGCAATGCGGAAAACCGCTCACGGGGCGCGTGTGCTCCTCAGCTTTTAAGTGCATTCACACGACCCGGCGCGATTGGATGGAGTGCCGCGGAGAGGCTACTTCTTGTACAACACGAATCTCCCGTTCTTGACCGTCAGCATCTCGAACGCGTCTAGGTCAAGACCCGTGTGGTCCGTGGGTGAATAGTTGAAAACGCCAGCCGTGCCAACAAATCCTTTTAACTGCTCGATGGCGTCGCGCACTTTCTCGCGGTCGGTGCTGCCGGCCTTCTTGACCGCCTCGACCACGACCATGAGAGCGTCGTAGGCGTGCCCGCCAAAAGTGCTCACGTCTTCGTTGAACCTGCTCTCGTAGTCCTTCTTGTAGGCTGCCAGCAATGCCTTCTGCGGATGGCTGTCCGGCAGTTCGTCGACGACCAAAAGCCGACCGGCCGGGAACAGAATGCCCTCGGCGGCCACACCGGCCTGCTCGACGTACTTGCGGTTGCCAAAACCGTGGCTCTGGAACAGGGGCACGTTCAGCCCGATCTGCTTCATGTTCTTCGCGACAATCGACTGCGCCGGAACGATCGACCAGTTGACAACCGCCTGCACCCCAGCCGTGCCCTTCACTTTCGTCAAAATGTCAGTCAAATCCGTGGCGCCCTTGTCATAGACCTCGCTGATGACAATCTGGATGCCATTCGCCCCAGCCAGGTCCTCCAATTGTTTCTTGCCGCCGACACCAAAACCGTCATTGCTGCTCACCACCGCGATCTTGCTGATGCCCATTCGCTTCATCGTCCTGTAAATCCAGATCACCGCCTGGCTGTCTTTCTGCGGTGTCTTGAACACATACTTGGCCAGCGGATTCACAATCGACTCCGCCGCCGCGGCGGATACCAGGATCATCTTGTTCTCCTCGCAGAGGGGCTTGATCTGCATCGTCTCGCCGCTCGTCGATGGGCCGATTATGGCCAGCACCTGCTCCTCCTCAATCAACTGCTTGGCAAACGAGACCGCTTTCTCCGGGCTGGCGGCGCTGTCCTTAACGATCACCTCGAGTTTCCTGCCCAGAATGCCGCCTTTGGCGTTTATTTGCTCCGCCAGCATCTGGACGGTCTTGACTTCCGGCGCGCCCAGGAACGAAGCCGGCCCCGTTTGCGAGAAGATCGCGCCAATCTTGATCGTTCCGGACTGGGGCTTGCAACCTGTAAGTGAAGTCAAGCCGAGCAAGCAGGCCATGGCCGCGGTGTGAATGAGCAAACGTGTCATAACTTTCATTGAATTGCCTGTCCTGTCACCGGACAGGGATAGTGGTCCATGAATTAGTGCGGTATCCGCATCGAACTACGCTGGGACACTCTTATAACCTGCCCCTGATGTCAATCCTCAACGCCGCCACCGCGCCCCCGGGTTCCATTCACAAACTCTCCCTGCGCGTCTCGCGCAACAACGCCGCGCGTTCAGGCGCCCGGAACCGCTCGATCGCATACCGCAATGCTGTGCGCGGCATTTCTCGTCCGCGACGCCGCAGGAACCGCCCTAGCCGCTCCGGGTCAGTTTTACCTGCTTCACGCAGCAGCCAGCCGGTGGCTTTGTGCATGAGGTCTTCGGTGTCGTGGAAGTGCTCCGCTGCAAACGAATAAGCAAGATCAAGATACTGACCGCGTCGAGCAAACGGCACGAGCGTCACCAGAGCGGCGCGCCGCACCCAAAGCGATTCGGCGTGGGACCACTTGGCCAATGTGCCCACCACTTCGCCATTCCGCTGCAGTAAGGGGCCGAGGATCAGACCGCAAAACGAATCGACCAACGCCCAGTTGTCCAGGCGCGTCCGCAGCCACGCTTCGGCACGCGTGAGGAACGCCGGGGTAAGTTGATCGTTGAACCCCGCCAGCAACAGCAACCCGCATCCGCGCAATTCCATTTCACTCTGACGCAGGAGACTTTCGCAGCACGTAACCGCGGTCTCGACGGTCCATTGATTCCGGAGTTGCTCGATTTGTCGGCGAGAGAATGCGCGCAACGTCGGGCTGTCAATTCCCAGAGCGACGACGGAATGCTTGAAATAGCGCTGGACGCCTTCGGCCCTGGCCGGATCACGCCAGCCACGCAACGTGCGGGCGATGTTGACCGCTACCGTCGCAGCGTCGCGGGCTGGCTCGCTCCTCGCCCCCTCGACCCGCTCTCGCGGGCTTTGACTGTTTGTCGTTTTGCGTTTGTTGCGGTTCATTCAAGTGACGACTCCGTTGCGGTTGTCACCCGCACGGGACATCCCGATCCGGCTTATATCACGCTTCCAACCGCCCACGCCAGCCCTGTAATTGGGGTCACATCTAAACATTCAACATTTCCGGAGCCTTGTCCGTGCAAGAGATTCGTGAAGCCCAACCCCGACCAAGAGGCTTCCATGTCTAGCGGACCATCAAATGTCAAATGTTTAGATGTGACCCCAATTTGATGGATTTGACTTTTCAGAGGAGATCAGGGGGATTATGAGTGCCTGACACAC
>JAXDCU010000591.1:0-7846 GCA_034677645.1 Verrucomicrobiia bacterium | reverse complement strand
AAGCGCGCTGACTTTGCCAACTGCAATCGCCTCTACCGCGACCGCAATTCACTTAGCAACTCGGCTCTCGCCCACCTGGCCAGCGCTTTCTTCAACCTCGATCGCCGCGAGATTGCCACCGAACTAGCCACCTTGCTCGAATCCAAAGTCAAGCTTGAGCCCGACAAACCGACGGTCTGGGAAAGCGGCTGCAAAACAATCTGGCTCAACGACGTCGACGAAACCACTGCCATGGTTCTGCTGGCTCTGGCGGAAACCAAGCCCGCCGCCAAAACAACCGCCGCCGCCGCCCAGTCGTTGCTGCGGGCGCACGGCTGCTTTGGATTCCCATACCCTCGCGCCCACGGTCCCGCCGTTGCCGCGCTCTGCCGCTGGTTCGCCCAAGGCCTCACCCAAGCCACCGACATGGAGATTTCCGTGGCGGTCAATGGCAAGGAAGTCGGCGTCGTCAAGACGGTCGCCACCCTGGGTCAACACGCGCTGCCAGTGCCGACCGACTTGGTCAAGCCGGACAAGAACGTGATCGAGTTCAAGATGCGCGGTCGAGGCCGTTACACTTACGCCGCCACGTTGTTCGGATTCTCGTCGGACATCAAGGCATCCCCACCGAACGTCATGCCTTGCATGGAACACGTGCAGCAACTTCATGCACAACTCGAATATCGCGACAGACCGATCGGCGCCAGCAGCACCTCGTCCGTGAAGAATCTTGAGAACGGCCAGCGCGTCCGCGTCGTCGTGCGCACCGCGCGCGGATACATCGGCGACGGCCACCGCTACGCACTTGAGATCGCCTTGCCGCCCGGCGCGCGCCTGGACGAAAGCAGCCTCAGCGTCGATCCAAATCGGGTGGCGGACAAAGAAGTCACGGACTCGACCGTCACGCTCTTTTTCGACCGCTGGCTACGGTCGGTGAGCTTCGAGCTTACTGGCTATGCGCCGGGCGAGTTCCGAATGCTGCCGCCCGTCATACGTGAACTGGGCCAGCCCGCCTTCATCAGCATCGGCCCGGTGACCGAACTCACCGTCCTGGCCACCGGCGAGAAATCGCCCGACGCCTACACGATGAACGACGGCGAACACTACGCCCTGGGCAAGTGCTATTTCGACGACGGCGACTTGGGCACAGCCCTGGAGCACCTGGCGGCAGTCCACAAGGCCAATCCCAAGTATAACGAAAGCGAACTGGCCCGGATGTTGTTGTGGATTTACACCAGCCCCAAGTTCTATGACGCCCGCGCGATCGTCGATCTCTTCGAGGTCCTGCGCGAACGCTATCCACAGTTGGAAATCCCATTCGACAAGATTCTCATCGTCGGCCGGGCATATACCGACATTGGGGAGTTCGAGCGCTCCTGGCTGGTCTATCGCGCCGCCATCGCCGCCAGTTTCAACAACGATTCCGCCATTAGCGCCGTCCTGGAAGACGAAGGCCGATTCCTTGGATCGATCGACTTCCAGGAACGAATCTGGCGCGAGTATCCAGACACCGCGGAGGTTGTCTCGAGTTATTTCGCGCTCTCGCAATTGCTCTATCAGAAGGCCCCCAAGGCTCACGAGTTGCCCAAGGAAGACGGCGTTCAGCCCGCGAGAATCCCCATGCTCAAACGCACCGCCGACATGCTCTTCGCATTCCTAGCCATGTATCCCAAGGACCCTTTGGCTGACGACGCCGCGTTCAGCCTCGCCAACTGCGTCCTGGCGCTGAAGGACTATCCGCTCGTCGTGCGCCTCGGCAACGAGTTCGCCAAAAAGTACCCGGAGAGCCCCCTTGCCCCCGGCCTCCAATACATCACCGCTCTCGGTTTGTTCTGGCAGAACCAGTACGCCGAAGCACTCGCCGCCGCCAAGGTCGTGGCCGACGGCGACAGCAAAGACCGCGATTTCGCGCGCTACATCCTGGGCCAGATTCACCATGCCCAAGGGAAGCCCAAGGAGGCCATCGATTGGTATGGCAAGGTCAAGGAACTCTATCCCGACGCCGCCCAGGCCATTGCCTACTTCGAAAACAAAAACATCGCCCTCGAAGAAGTCACCGTGGTCAAGCCAGGCCAACCCGTCGAACTCACGTTGAAATACCGAAACATCAAAGAGGCCGCCCTCCAAATCTACCGCGTCGACCTCATGAAGCTGTATCTTGAACAAAAGAACCTCAGCGCCATCACCAGCGTCCAACTCGCCGGTATCCATCCCCAATTCGACCAGACAACCACCCTCGGCGACGGCAAAGACTATGTCGAAAAGGAACGCAAGCTCTCGCTCCCGCTGAAGGACGAAGCCGCCTATCTCGTCATTTGCCGCGGCGACGATCTCTTTGCCAGCGGTATGGTCCTGATCACGCCGCTCAAGATCGAAGTTCAGGAAGACGCAGCCAGCGGACGCGTGCGCGCCAACGTTCTCGACACCGCCAAGGGCGGCTACCGTCCCGAAGTCCACGTCAAGGTCATTGGCAGCGCGGACACTGAGTTCCATAGTGGCGAGACCGACCTGCGCGGCCTGTTCATCGCCGATAACGTTCGGGGCAGGACCGCCGTGATCGCGCGCGAGGGCGAATCGCGATATGCCTTTGTCCGCGGTGACACCTGGCTTGGCGCGCCGCTCAGTGCACCGGCGGCGCCCACACAGCAGCCTGCTCTTCCTGGGCAAACGATTGACTTCCTGGACAACCTCAACTTCGAGAACGTCAGAATCCAGGAATCCAACATGGGCAAGTTCAATCAGCAGCGTCGCCAGGCGCCCAGCAAGGGTGTGAAGACACAACAGGCCTTCTGAAATCTCGACGGGCGCGTTCCCGATCAACAGGCGCGATTCACTCTTGCCATCGCGGGCGGTTGGCATGCAACCTGTCCTCGCAAATCAACCTGAACCAATGTCACTACTCGCCGGAAAAAGAGGAATCGTATTCGGCGTGGCCAACCAACACTCGATCGCATGGGCCATCGCACGAGCATGGGCCGCGGAGGGCGCCACACTCGCTTTCACCTGCCAAGGAGATCGATTCAAGGACACCGTCCAAACGCTTGTTTCGGAACTCGATCCTAAGGCACTGGTCGTGCCGTGCGACGTATCCCGTGACGACCAGATCGCCAGCGCTTTCGCCGCGGTCCGAGAGCGGCACGGGCAAGTCGACATGCTTCTGCATTCCATTGCGTTCGCGCCGCGCGAGGCGCTCCAAGGCGACTACCTCCAAACCAGCCGCGAAGCTTTCCGAATCGCTCTGGACGTCAGCGTGTATTCGCTGGTGACCCTGGCTCGCGCGGCGGCGCCACTGATGACAGCGGGCGGCAGCATTCTCGCCTTGAGTTACTACGGAGCCGAGAAGGTTGTCCCTCACTACAATGTCATGGGCGTGGCGAAGGCGGCGTTGGAAGCCAGCGCTCGGTATCTCGCTAACGAACTGGGGCCCAAAGGTATACGCGTCAACTGCATCAGCGCCGGCCCCGTCAACACCCTGGCGGCACGCGGAATCGCTGGATTCAGCAAGATGTTGAAACACTACGAAACCAAGGCGCCAATCAGGCGCAACGTGGCGCCGAATGAACTGGGCGCCGCGGCGGTTTTTCTAGCCAGCGATGGCGCGGCTGCAATCACAGGCCAAGTCGTATATGTGGACGGTGGTTACCAGATCATGGGGATGTGAAAGAGACGGGGCTGGTACTGGGCTCGCTCGTGTTTCTGGAGCAGGTGAAAAAACAAAAATAAATCCTTGACGTCGAAGCGTTGGGGGTTTAAGAACCTACCAGTAATTTTGAGAGTGCATTGGTGTTTGTGTGGGGGAAATTTGACTTTGTGGTGAACGTATGAGAAATACGCACAATCGATTAGGGGCATTGCTTGCCGCTCTTGTCGCGGGTACGGCCGTTGTATGCGCTCAGGTGCCGGGCGCTGAGGTGGCTTATGACAACACCACGTCGCCGCTAGGCTTGTACTACGGGAACGCCAATCTTTACGAGTTCGGCGATGAAATCACTTTGGAGGGTTTTGGTGATAACACATTCGTGAACCTAGTGTTTATGGAGGTGGCCTACACTGTGCCCGCTGATTTCGTGCCGCAGCCCGGCGTAAAGGTCGGACAACTGCATATCTACGACTTGACGGGGCCCGTTGACCCAGACCCGATCCCCCATCCCACGCCAGGTGCTGAGTTGAGGACCTTTGACTTCGACATAGAGAACATGGACAGTGGGGCAATAGTCGAAATCTGGGACTCCGTGATCGTTCCCCGCCGTTTTGTCTGGACCGTGTCGATCGGTGGAATGACTGTGGCGGACGGTTTTGGCCTGGACCTCTACGATCCGCCTTTGGTTGGAGATAGCGGAAATGATTTCTGGATCAAGGAACCGACCGGCTGGAGGGTGATGCAGATTGACAACGGCAATATTCCTGCCAATTTCTACGCGCGCGTGCTTGCGATTCCGGAGCCGAGCCCTCTGCTGCTGCTGGTGGCGGGCGCCGCGTGTCTGTGGCTGGCGCGCCGCCGTTCGTAAGTTTCCAAGAATAGCTTTTCACGAGACGCAGGCCGATCGGCCTGCGTTTCTGTTTTGTTCTGTCTTGCTGAGGTAGGTTCTGCTCCGTCCGACTTCAAAGCACTCTCTTGCCCTTGGGCAATCCGGACAGGCGAACTACCAACTCCTTGATCTTCTGGGCTTGGCTTTTGTCGGCAACCAAAAGCGCGTCGTCGGTCTCGACGATTATCGCGTCGCGCAAGCCCACGAGCGCGATCAGACCGCGATGTTTCGTCCTGGCGTCATAAATCACATTCCGCGCGGCATCCACATGCACCAGCTCCGCTCGCGCGCGATTGCCCTCCGCGTCGGATGGAAGGTGCCGGCCCAGGGCGTTCCATGAACCGAGATCGTCCCAGTCGAAATCGCCAGCGGCGACGGCGACATTTTGGGCATGCTCCATGAGCGCGTAGTCGATCGAAATCCGTTTCAGTTGCGGGTAGTCTTCAGCCAGAACGCGTGACAGTCGGGATGAGCCGGCGGCGTCGAACCAGCGGCGGCATGCATCGGCCATCCGCGGCTGATGCTTGGCCAAGCTCTCCGTGATTGTCACAAACGACCACACGAACATGCCAGCGTTCCAGCGAAAGTTGCCGCTGGTGAGATACTCTAGAGCCTTCTCATGGCTCGGTTTCTCGACAAATCGTTCGGCCTTGAAAAACGTCGTGCGGACCCGACTTCCACCCCGCGGCGCGGGCAGAGGCGGCCCCACCTGAATGTAGCCGTATCCGGTGGCCGGTTCAGTGGGTTTGATGCCGATTGTGACAATGATCCGGCCCCGTTCCGCCAGACTGTAACAATCCGATAGCACACGCTGAAACTTGCGCGGCTCGGCGATCATGTGGTCCGCTGGCAGAAAAGCCATCACTGCCGTGGTCGAACGCGCCCCGACAACGGCCGCACCCAGTGCAACCGCGGCGCATGTGTCGCGACCGCACGGTTCGGCGATGATATTCCTCGAAGGCAGCTCGGGAAGCTGATCGCGCACGGCGGCTTTCTGGTCCGCGTTTGTGATGACGATCAGGTTCCGCAACGGGACTAGCGGCTGGACTCGATCAACGGTTGCTTGCAGCAACGAACGTTTGCCCACTAGACAAAGCAGTTGCTTGGGATGCTTCTCGCGACTCACCGGCCAGAAACGTTCACCACGTCCCCCGGCCAGTACGATGGCGTAGCGGTCACTCGGTCCGGTTGTCGTTTTCATGGTTGTCGGATTCCTTCAAGAAGTGTGCGCACAAAAGACTCCACCTTGGCCGTCAAGTCCGGTTTCCCAGCGTGCTCGGCCACCAAACGCACCACCGCGCTGCCTACCACCACGGCGTCGGCGTGCCGCGCGACCTCGCGCGCCTGGGCGGGATTGGAGATTCCAAACCCGACCGCGACGGGGAGGTTGGTGTGTTGGCGCACGGATGAGACGAGCGTTGGAATCCCAGCGGCTACCTGTTCCCGCACCCCAGTCACACCCTCGCGCGACACGCAGTAGATGAAACCTGTGGCGTGGCTTGCGATTCGAGCAATCCGCTGGGGGGGCGTGGTAGGCGCAACCAGATGGATTGCGCACAAGCCGGCGCTGTGCATCAGCGCGCGGTAGTCTTGCGCCTCTTCAGGTGGCAGGTCCAGCACCAGCAGACCGTCCACTCCCGCTGCCGCGGCTTCTTGGATGAACCGCTCGACGCCGTGCCGATGCACCAGATTGAAGTAGAGATAGAGAACGATTGGAATCTGGGACGCAGCCCTGATGTTTCGCACCGCCTCAAGCACCTTGACTGGTGTCGTGCCGGACGCCAGACCCCGTTGAGCCGAGAGTTGGTTGACAGGGCCATCGGCGAGAGGATCGCTGAATGGGACTCCCAGTTCGAGCACATCGATTCCGAGTCGGTCGAGCGCCAGAGCCAAGCGGCGCGTTGTTTCGAGGTCCGGGTCGCCCGCGCCGAGATAGATCACCAGCCCCTTCAGTCCCGATCGGCGTAGGCTGGCGAACCGTTCGGTGATGCGGTTCATGGGACGAGCATGCCAAAAATGGAGGGGGCGCGTCCAGCATTCGCAGAATTCGATTCTCAAGAACAACGAAATAGGCTAAGCATTGCGCATGTCAATGTCGGCCACGAAGACGGAGCGCGTGTTCAGGGGCATCCCTGTTTCCGCGGGGGTGTGTCGCGGCCGGGTTTTCGTGCTCCCACCTCCACGGGATATCAACTCTCCCCGTTACACCGTCTCGCCCGAGGAGGTGCCGGGAGAGATCGACAGGTTCGAAAAGGCCTTGCTTCGGACGCGCACGCAGATTCACGGCATCCAAGAGCGTGTCAGGCAGGTCATGGGCGCTAGCGACGCCGCCATATTCGACGCGCAACTGCTCGTGCTCGACGACCCGGTGCTATTGGAGGAGGTCAAGCGCTTTATCGAGCAGCAGAAGACGAACATCGAGTACGCATTTGCCATCGTGAGCGAGCGGTACATGGCGGTTTTGGGCGCCATCGATGACGAGTATCTGCGAGAAAGAGTCGCGGATATGCGTGACGTAACCGCCCGCATTTTGCACAACCTGCTCAGCCACGATGATCCCGCTGACCTGTCTCACATTAGCGAGCCGTGCATCCTCGTCGCATTTGACCTGACACCTTCACAGACGGCCGTGCTGGACAGGAAGATGGTGCTCGGATTCGCCACTGACCAAGGCAGCAAGACGTCGCACACCGCCATTCTGGCTCGCTCGCTGGAGTTGCCAGCCGTCACCGGTCTGCAGGACGTGAGCCTGCGTCTCAAAGCGTCCGAGTACGCCTTGCTGGACGGTTATAACGGCCTTCTGATAGTCGATCCGACCGAGCGGACACTGGCTGAGTATGGGCAGGTGGCACGGCGCCGTCTAGCGACACAGGACATCCTTCGCGAAATCCGCGACAAGCCAGCCGTCACGCCTGACGGCACCCGAGTCACGCTGTCGGCTAACATCGAAAAACCCGATGAGGCAGACGATGTGCTGGAAAACGGCGCTGAGGGAATCGGGCTCTTCAGAACTGAGTACTTGTTTCTCAACCGCAATACGCTGCCGAGCGAGGACGAGCAGTACGAAGCTTATCACAAGGTTGCTCGGGCGTTGATGCCGCAACCGGTCATCATACGCACGCTCGACCTGGGCGGAGACAAGTTCCTCGCCCACCGACAGGCGCCGACCGAACACAATCCGTTTCTGGGCTGGAGAGCGATCCGCATGTGTCTGCAGGACCGCGCGCTCTTCCGCGCCCAGCTTCGCGCCATTCTCCGCGCTAGCGAGGTCGGCAATGTCAAGATGATGTATCCGATGATCTCAAGCCTCGCGGAGCTTGATCAGGCCAACGCGTTTG
>JAXDCU010000590.1:0-9604 GCA_034677645.1 Verrucomicrobiia bacterium | reverse complement strand
GGCGGCGCAATGGACTTGAGTCGGTCCCGGTCTTGCTGACGTCTGGAGGGGCGGCGCACGTTGCCCTCCGGAGTGAGTTCAGAGGCTTCGAGGTTGACGAGGATTACTTTGGCGCGCTCGATAACATCGCGCGGCACTCCGGCCAGGCGGGCGACCTGGATGCCATAGCTTTTGTCCGTGCCTCCCGGCACGATTCGTCGCAGAAAGACGACTTGATCGTTCCATTCCCTGACCGCGACGTTCAGATTACGGAGTCGAGGCAGGCGCACCGCGAGTTCAGTCAGTTCGTGGTAGTGAGTGGCGAAGAGCGTTTTGGCGCCGACGTTGTTGTGCAAGTACTCAACAATGCTCCACGCCAAGCTCAGGCCGTCGAAGGTGCTGGTCCCGCGCCCGATTTCGTCCAGGATCACTAGGCTGCGCCTGGTTGCGTTGTTGAGTATATTCGCGGTTTCACTCATTTCGACCATGAACGTCGACTGCCCGCGCATTAGGTCGTCGCTCGCGCCGATGCGAGTGAATACTTGGTCAACAAGGTCAATTGTCGCTGAAGAAGCCGGGACAAACGAGCCTGTGTGAGCCAAGAGCACCAGCAACGCCACTTGCCGGATGTAGGTGCTTTTGCCTGCCATGTTAGGTCCGGTAATGAGCGCGATCTGGTTGGTTTGGTCTTCCAGGTCGGTATCGTTCGGCACAAACCGCTCCTCGGTGAGCTGGCGCTCGATCATGGGGTGCCGTCCGTTGCGGATGACCAAACGGCCTTTATCGCCGACCTCAACTCGACAGTAATCGAAGAGCCGAGCCTGGTCGGCAAGGGCAGCCAAGACATCTAGCTGGCCGAGGGCCTGGGCGGTTTCTTGAATGGAGCGGAGGTGAACAAGGACCTGCTCGCGCACGCGTAGGAAGAGATTGTATTCCAACTGCACGGCTCGCTCCTGCGCGCCCAGAATGCGCGACTCCATTTCTTTGAGTTCGGGTGTGACGAACCGCTCGCCGTTGGCGATGGTCTGTTTTCGAACGTAGTTGGGCGGCACCTTGTTAAGGTTTGCTTTGGTCACCTCGATGTAGTAGCCGAACACCGAATTGAATCTGACTTTGAGAGAAGGTATTCCGGTCTTCTGGATTTCCTGTTGCTGGAGCGCCGCGATCCATTCTTTGCCTTCGTAGGCCGCAAGGCGCAGCTCGTCCAGTTGGCCGTCAAAACCCTGGCGGATCAAGCCGCCTTCCTTCAGCGCCATGGGCGGATCGTCGACGACGGACCGGCCGACAAGTTCAACGACAGCGGGACATTCGGAGATTTGGGCGTCCAGTTGCGTGAGCAGCGCGGGCGCATGTGTGGGGGCGTTTGTAGGGGGGGCCGTTTTTTTCAGTTTATCCGGTCCTGCTGCGTCCAGAGGCAGCTCACGCATGTCAGAAACTGAAGCGTGCAGATCGCTCCCCAGAGCTTGTAACACTCGCCGGACATTTGGGACTTGAGCCAGGGCCATACGCAGGGCAACCAGATCGCGCGCATTGCCGGTGCCGGCACTCAGTCTGCCGATAGTACGTTCGAGGTCGTGCACCTCAGCCATGGCTTGGCGGAA
Organism: Verrucomicrobiia bacterium; assembly: GCA_034677645.1. Lineage (GTDB taxonomy): Bacteria > Verrucomicrobiota > Verrucomicrobiia > Limisphaerales > J093 > JAAYVR01. The sequence goes on along the minus strand of JAXDCU010000590.1, from coordinate 8,024 downwards.
GGCCTCGATTTCGGCGGGGTGTTGGAGCCAGTCAGTCACCGCCTCTTGTCGGCGCTTGATTGGCTCGACAGCGGCGAGTGGTTGTGACAGCCAGTCACGCAGCCGGCGCGCGCCCATGGGTGTTACAGTTCGATTAAGGGTGCCGAACAAGGAAGCGTCGCGTGGCGCGTCACGGTTCATGGGTTCGAGCACTTCGAGGTTGCGCAGCGTGACGGAGTCAAGGAGGAGGAAGTCGCTAGTTTGGTAGAAAGCGAGTCTCGTCAGATGCGAAACGTCGCGCCTCATTTGGTTGGCGAGGTAGTGTATCACTGCGCCCGCGGCTCCGATGGCAGCAGGTCGGTGGCGCAGGCCAAAACCGTCCAAGGACGCCACTTTGAAGTGATCGCGCAGCGTGAATTGGGCTGTTTCGGCGGCGAACACCCAGGTGTCGTGGCCGCTAATCGCCCATCCGAAAGTGGAGGGCGTGCTGACGCTGACTTGCGAGCCGAGCGCGGGTCCGGTCGTCTTGAGCGAGCTCGACTCTTGCACAGGGCGGCCGTGTCCGCGCAGCAGTGTGAAGAGCGAACCGGCCTCGGCGGGACAAATCAACTCAGCGGGTCGGGTGCGTTCGAGTTCCGCGAGCAGGTGCGTTTGACCAGCGATTTCAGTGGCGCGAAATTCCGCTGTGGTGAGGTCGACGAGGGCGAGGCCGTAGATGTCATCGACGGCGCAGACGGCGCCGAAGTAGTTTGGCCGTTCGGCGGCGAGCATGCGTTCATCGAAGTGAGCGCCGGGGCTGAGGACCTGTGTGATTTCGCGTTTGACGAGTTTGCCTGGGCGCGCGTCTTCGAGTTGGTCGCAAATAGCGACGCGGCTGCCGTTTCGGAGCAGGCGGGATATATAGCTTGCCGCAGCGTGGTATGGGAGGCCGCACATTGGAACGCCGTTTCGCCGTGTCAACGCCAGTCCCAGAACAGCCGCTCCGACCTCGGCGTCCTCGAAGAACATCTCGTAGAAGTCGCCCAGTCGGAAAAGGAGGAGAGTTCCCGAGGGCAGGCCGCCCTTGAGTCGGCGGTACTGGGCCATCATCGGCGTCAGGTGGGCGTCACGCGCCATGGGATAAACAATAGACCGATCGCGGGGCTTGGTCGAAATTTTTTTGGTATCTGCTAATGGGGGCGGCGATCGGGCAATGGCAGGGCGAGGCCCACGCTTGGGCCGGTGAGACGATTCTATTTGACAGTAAATCAACTCCGCGTTTGCAGGATCGATACGAACGTTTCATGATGTCTCGATGAATCTGTTCGAAGCCATCATGGCGCGCCAGTCGGTGCGCGCATACAAACCGCAACAGGTGGAGCAAGAGAAGATCGACGCTATTGTGGCCGCCATCAACCAAGCGCCATCCGCCGGTAACCTGCAAGCCTACCGAGTCTGGCTCATTCGCGGTGCCGCAATCAAGGAGAGGCTTGCTCAGGCAGCGCTGGACCAGAAGTTCCTCGCGAGCGCGCCTTTGTTGCTCGTGTTCTGGGCCGAGCCGGCGAGGGCAAGCCAATACGGGAAGCGCGGCGCGGAGCTCTACTGCGTCCAAGACGCCACAATAGCGGTCGCCTACGCGCAATTGGCCGCCACAGCGCTGGGGCTTGCGACTTGTTGGATTGGGGCATTCGACGAGGCGGCGGTCGCTGAAGTGCTCGGGTCTCCCGAAGGCTTGCGCCCGATCGCCATGCTGCCTATCGGTTATGCGGCCGAAAAGCCGGCAAGCACACCGCGACGCGCCGTGTCCGAACTATTCGTCGAACGAAGTCAAGCCGCGGCACGGACCTGAGATCGTGAGTGCGTAGCGCTTGGTCGCGCGGCCAACGGCCGTCACTTGCCTTAACCAATGAGCCGCATCCAGCGCGCGTTTGAGAGCCAATTCCGAGTGGCGCTCACCGAGCTTGGCGCTCGCCGTTCCGAGGAGGGAGTGCGATGGCTCTTATCGCGAGCAGCGCGCTTGGCGTCCGCGGAGTTGATTGGGCCCACGGAGGCTCTCGCGCGCGTGGCTGAGGAGCTGTTTGAGACTTGCGGCCGAGCCCGGAAGGGGCGTCGCGGAAATGAGCCAGTGCCGACTGTGTTCTGGTGCGACGCCGGGCTGGGTGGGCTGGCGCGGTGGTTGCGGGCGGCGGGCTATGTCTCGCGCTGGGAACCCGGCATTGACGATGCCTCTCTGCTTGCGCGAGCGACGAGTGAGCATGCCGCGGTTATCACCACCGACGGCATGCTACTCGAACGCAGCGTGGTGACAAGCGGACGGGTGCCCGTGTTCTGGCTCCCGCCAGCGTGCGGCGTAATTATTCAACTGCGACTTGTGTTGCGCCGGTGGAACCTGCCGTTGCGCGAACCTTTATGCATGAAATGCTCCGGCGCGCTGGAGCGAGTGGACAAGGAGGCGGTGCGCGATCGCATACCGCCCCGCACGTATCGGTGGTTGGAGGAGTACTATCTTTGCCAGACGTGCGGTCGGCTGTTTTGGCGGGGTACACACTGGCATCGCATAGCGCACCGACTGAAGGACCTAGGTGCGTCTTGAGGGAGCGGTCTCTGAACCGCGCGCACGCGCATCCACCCGCGCGCGGTGGCAACCGGCTGTCAGACTGGTTGCTCCAGGCTGGAGGTCAGGCTCATGCCCTCCTCGTGTCTGTTGTGCAGTCCGGGTTGTTGTCCGCGACCCGTTGTTTGGCGAAGAAAACACGGAGCAGCTCGCGGCATTCGGCCTCGCGCACGCCGGCGGTGACGTGGCAATGGTGGTTCAAGGTGGGGAACTGCAGCAGGTTCATCGCGCTTCCGGCGGCGCCAGCCTTGGCATCAGGCGCGCCAAAGACGACCCGGCGCAATCGCGTGTGCACGATCGCGCCGGCACACATGGGACACGGTTCCTTGGTCACGTACAGCGTACAATCCAGGAGCCGCCAGTCGCCGACGGATTCTTGCGCTTTCGTCAAAGCGAGCATCTCGGCGTGAGCCGTTGCGTCTTTGAGCAATTCAACCTGATTGCCTGCACGCGCGATGATTCGACCTTGCCGCTCAACAACCGCTCCGACCGGCACTTCGCGCGCGGCGTAGGCGCGGCGGGCTTCCCGCAGCGCCTCGTCCATGAAGAACTCGTCACTGCGCCGGTGGATGACGGAGGCCTCAGAGCCCATGGCTTATTGACTCCTCCAGTTTCCACTGGTTTCGGCCGTCTGGAAAAGTGCGGCAGTGCGCGGCAAAGAAACCTCCCCGGTGGCGCCAGAACAACGGCCAAATGCGCTCGCGATCGGTTTGGGGCAATTCCAGGCGCCTCAGCGAGGCGCGCGAAACGAAAGCGAACCGTCCCTCCGGGATCGGGGGCGGCAATCTCCTGAGCCTCCGCCTGACCTCGAACAAGAACATCAGCCAGTGAGCTTCTCCTTGGTACCCGTGCTCGCTCACAATCCCCGTCAGATGAAGGTCCTTTGGTCTGAGAGCGAGCCCAATTTCCTCGCGTGCCTCGCGGCACGCGCACGAGTAAGGTGACTCGCCCGCCGCGGTGTCGAGCTTTCCGCCGCAGGGACTCCATTGCCCCAAGTTCGGCTGCCGCGCGCGTTCGAGGAGGAGCACCTCGTCGTCCACACTGAAGCAGTAGAGCAGGGTTGATATTCGGTGCGGCAGTGCCATGCCGACTAGTCAAACACCTTCACGGCGGACAAGCAAGACGGCCTGCCGTATCTTGGGGCCTTGTTAGGGAGAAGAGTATGTTGTGTGTAGGCGCCTGTTCCCGACCGCGTCAACGCGGGATTCTGGCAAACAGCACAGTGATTTTACCTGAGGTGGGCCTCCAGCGATCAGGACGCAGAATCAGAAAAACGGGATGCACCCTGAGTTAATCAGCCGTCGGCTTGGGTCTTGCTAAGTCGCGGGGTCAGGGCGATAGTCCGCTCAGCACGGTTTTGGCGCAGTATGGTCCGGTTGGTGCTCTGATTCCAGTTATGACACTACAACGGCGCAGTCGGAATGCGGGGACCGGCGGTCCGCGGTTTGGCGCCGTGCACGGTTTCACGCTGATCGAGCTTCTGGTGGTGATTTCGATCATCGCGACGCTCGCCAGCATGATGTTGCCGTCGCTGAGCCGCGCGAAGGAGAAGGCCAGAACGGTAACGTGCATTAACAACCTTCGCCAGATGGGCATCAGCATCAAACTCTACACCGACGACCACAACGACCATTATCCACCAAGCGAGGTGGGGAATAAGAGCACGCGGCAGACGATCGGAGGGCATGATCCAATAGCCCGGCTCGCATCCGATTACCCGGCTGCTCGGGTCCGACCGCTTTACACGTATGTCGAGCCGTCCGAAGTGTACAGGTGTCCTCGGGATCGCGGTCAGCGCATTCTGCCCTGTGACAATCCACCGCTCAAACCGTCGAACTACGAGACGATCGGTTGCAGCTACCAGTACAACGCTGGCATGCTCACTACTTTGTCCGGAGGCGGATTTCGTCAGACACCCGAAGACCCCATCGACGGCATCGCTGGCAAGTCTGAGGGATGGTCTCCATCGCCGGTGCGTTACATTCTGATGCACGAGCCGCCTGCGCGGCCCTACGGTTGTGGCGGGGGCGCGCCCGAGTGGTATCAGTGGCATTACGCCCAGAGCAGCAGTGACATCTCGGACCCGAAAACCGCGTCTCCGTCATTCTACTCGCCGGTACTCTTTGTAGACGGCCACACGGCTGTCCACAACTTCACGAAATCGCTGGCCACAGACCCTTATTATCCTTACGAGCCGACGAAGGATTGGATTTGGTACAAGCCAGCAAACAGCGAAATAGCAAGTCCATGAACGCAGCGTGTGGCGTCGGAAGTCAGCCGGATCATGCTGGCTTGGTTGACCGCTGATCGGGTCCTGACTTCATGCGCACTTCAATACGAACAATAGTACGCCAATGAATCCGGATGCAGTCCAGGTGCGTGTGGATGCGCTGCCGGCCTGTTACCAGACGCTGCTGGAGTCACTCACCTTGGCCGAACTTAACGCGGCTGAACTCAACGAAGCGTTCGCCAACTACGTGACGGCGGAATGTCTCCAGTGCGGCATCCAGGTGGCGGGCGAGGAGTTGGGGCGGATTGCGCTTGCTGGCGCGGAAGGTTCTGGTGGAGACCCGAGACTGTCCCGTCTGCGCAAGGGTTACTGTGCGCGGGAAGGTTGCGAATCATACTACTACCGGTTGATATTGAGGGAGCATCCGAAAGTGGACTGGAGCAAACTGGCGCAGAGTCTGGCTCAGACCGCGGCTGCTCCTTCGGTCTCTGTTCCGTTGCCGAAACGGTCAAGCGGCATATCGCTCTTGCTTGCGGACAAACGGGCGCGCCGTGTGTTGGCTGGCATCGGCGTTTTACTCCTGTTGCTAGTGGTCAGGCACTTCGCGACTGGCGGCAGAATCCCTTTCACCCACAAGGCGCCGGCTTACACCGTCGACCCCGCCTCGGTGTCGCCGTCCGTTCAGACGAACCGCTGATCTGGTTTTATGGTTAGTTGCGGGACGTTGGATTCCTGCTTGAAAGAGAGGACACCATGCAAGTGAAGAAGTCGATGGCCATCCCCGCGGAGGAAGTGGAAGATGTTCCTGGGGTAACGATCCGCAAGCTGTGGGCTGGGTCAGATGGCGCGCCAAGTTTCGCTCTGCGCCTGTTCGAAGTTCAGCCGAACGCCAGCACTCCATATCACGCCCATCCTTACGAACACGAGGTTTATGTGCTGACGGGGCGGGCCAAGCTGCGCGGCGAGACGGAAGAACATTCCCTGCGAGCCGGCGACACAGCCCTTGTCTTACCGAACGATCGCCATCAATTCGTCAACGTCGGATTAGACGTGCTGCGCTTTCTATGCGCGATCCCTCTTCTTCCTGGCGGGAAGTGATGCCGGTGGTCGCCTGAGTGCGACGAGGGTTGACTAACCAGCGCCAACAGCGGCCATGGCGGAAGCGCCAACCCCGACAAACACAAGAGGACCCTCTTCTGTTTGCAGAAGCCAGCGCTGGCGCTCTCGCTCGCTTGCCGGAAGCGAGGTCAGAAAAGCACTTGCCGGGAAGTCAGTGCGCAACTGAACGACGCACGGCGCATCGCGTCGCGTCACGTCAGCGATTGTCTGCGCGCGCAGGATTTCGAACTCGGCATCGGGATTGAGTTCGATAGTTGCGCCCTGGGCAAGGAGGGCGAACCCTCTGACGAACTTGCCATCGACTTTGACCTCTCCGCTTTTGCAGTAAATCAGCAATGCCATAACGCCTCCTTCAAGAGATCATGCACTCGAAAGTCAGTTTGGACCAGGTTCTCGACGCGGTCTTTTTTCTAGGTCAGGCACGCACGCCGACGCTGCCGCCGGGTGTTTGGATTTGCCATCGATAGGAATAGCGGTAGTAAAGCATGTAAACCGACTGCGTTGGGGGTGAAAGCGGCTGCACTCTGGAACCAGCGCCTGAGATAGTGGCGGCCACCGCCCCGTTGGAGCAAATCGTCACGGCGCCGCCCCAGCCGGTCGCCACGCAATCTGGCCAGATGACGCTCACCGGGCCAGGCCCCGCCACGGGCTGACCGTTGAGGAAGACCGGCCCCTGCGGATTGTTGATAGTCATTGCCATAACAGCGAGCGGTTAATGTTGTTACCTGATACTACCCTCGAACCTGTTGGAACCTCACGGCATCCTCTCCTCCCACGACCAGTTCAAAACTGGCGCCAGGCTCCGGCTCGACAACTTCCGCCGACCAAACCATGCATCCTTCAGTGGCCCGACGACGAATCGCCACGTTTGGGTCTTGTATCCAGATTACTCCGTGGACGTTTCGAAGCAAGGAAAAAACCAGTCCCCCGCTGTGCCCAACGGCCCGGTGCTTTTCAGAATCCATGCCGCGTTGCTCGACACACATTGGACTGTCCAGCTTCCACTCGGCCAGGGTTTGTCTGGCTCTAGGAAACCGTTCGAGCAACAGCCCAATTAGGTGGTTGACCAAGGCGACCCTCGCTTCCGAGCAGACGCGGTATGCCGCCTTCGATCCCCACAAGTGAAGACACTTCGGGTCTCGATAGAGGCAGACACCAGCCAGGTGCGCTGAAGTCAGATATGAGATCGATCGTCGGAGTCGGGCCGCGCACATTGGCAGCAAGCGCTGTTCGGCGAACACCATCGGGTCGTTCCGCACATCTTCCGAGGGTGGTTCAGGCGAGGTCGTGGCGGCCTGCGCCTTCGAGTACCTTTCCATGAAGCCAATAGCCGTGTCGGTATAGAACTCTCTGAGCTGAGGATCGAGGAATGCCACGATTGCGGCGTTGACTGGATTTGCCGTCCAGTCCCAACCCTGTTCTTCGAAGCCGAATCTCTTGAACAGCGTCTCATCGGCCTTATACCAGGCCCATTCTCGATCCTCGGCGTGCAGCACGGTTACGGGGCTTTCCAATTCAAGCGGCTGCCAGAGCACCAGGTCCGTATCCATGCATACACAAGGCGGCTTCATGACGCGTTGCGCGAAAAGCTTGCCTGCCGCCCAAAAGACACCCGCGTCCACATGGCGCGGAATTGAATCCAGTTCGGTTGAAACACCGCCGCTGTAAGCCCATTCGAAGCCGGCCTTCCTCACGAACGCCTTGCCGCGCGAATCAGTGACAAGACCGATTCTCGAGTGACGCCCTATCTCAAGCGCGCTCAGGAGCCAGGTCAACGCTTCAAAGTCCCACACGAACAACTCCTGCTCCTCGGGTGGCACTCCAGGCTTGAGCATGGGCCGCGTCCAGAATGCGTGGCAGTATTTCATTGTTGGCGGTGCGTCGCGGTCTTGGACGCGACAGAGGATCGGCCTGGGTCGAGTCTCCAAGGCACCTCGTATACTTGGACCGCCTCAGGAATTCCCTCCAGTTGAACCGGATCGAGGCTGATAAAGGTGGCTGCCAGTTCCGGAGCGCGTCGTTTCACATATTAGTATGTAGCGGCGGTGACGAAAATGCGGTCAGCGCCGACGGCGTTCTCCAGGCGGCTTTTGATATTCACCT
>JAXDCU010000589.1:0-9421 GCA_034677645.1 Verrucomicrobiia bacterium | reverse complement strand
ATGACGATCGCCAACATGGTCATCGAAGCAGGCGCAAAGAACGGCATCTTTCCATTCGATGGCCGGACCGCCGAATGCGTCGATGCGCGAACGCGACTCAACGGGACTCTTGTCCGCTACAGTCCGGTCGCGCTCGACCGCAAGCAAGCGTTTGTATCCGAACACACGATCGAGCTCGATGGGCTCGAACCCACCGTGGCGTGTCACCCCGACCCCGCCCAGCGCCGGCTTGCCAAAGAACTTGGTCACATCAAGATCGACCGCGCCTACATAGGCTCGTGCACGGGTGGCAAAACGAGCGATTTTCTCGAGTTCGCGCGCCTGCTGCGCGGCAGGCGCGTCAGCATCGACACATTCGGCGTGCCTGCGACGCCGGAGACGGCGCATGAGCTCCAAACCGCGCGCTGGGGCGACAAGAGCGTGTGGCAAGCGCTACTGGATGCGGGCGTGCAGATGACCGAGAATCCTGGCTGCGCCGCGTGTCTGGGCGGGCCAGCGGACACGTTCGGCCGCGTGAACGGGCCGTTGAAGTGCATCAGCGCGACAAACCGGAATTTCCCGGGCCGAATGGGACACAAGGACGGCCAGGTGTTCCTGGCGTCACCAGCGACCGTCGCGGCCAGCGCGATCGCCGGACACGTGGCGGACCCTCGGGAGTTTCTCTCGCGCTGAGCGACGAGTTTCGAGGCGGTTGAGGTGAGTCGATTGTCGAGCGATCGGGACAGCTCTTTCGGTTGGACCGCGCGAGGAATTCTACGACGAGATTCCCGGCTTCAAGGCGCGCTCACGCTCGCTTTGTCGATACCAGGTGGCGGCGCCGCGTTTGCGCCCTGAGACAAATAAGTCCAGATCGCCTCGATTTGGCCGTCGGTGTCGCCCTCCAGCAGGGCGGGCACGGTGGTCTTCTCATCCGGCCAGAAGCTTGGCATGCGGGTGCCTGGCCTCAACGATTGCGGATCGATCAGGTAAGGACGGAACCAGTCTTTGTGTAGTCGCGGCGCCGTTCGCGTCAGGTCCATCACTGAAATGCCGGCGGACTTGAACGGGCCGAAGGTGTGGCATGAGATGCAGGCGCAGCCGCTCGTGCCGACCAACAGCCTGCCTGTCTCAGGATCGCCTTTCACCGAGTTGTCCGGCTGAAGCAGGCTCACCGGAGCATCGGCGGCTCTTAATTGCTCAACTAGCATCTCTACGTTGTTTGAGCCGTACTGGGGCATTCGTGTGGCCAGGTATGGTCGAACGGTGCCGCGTTCGAGCAACACTTCACGCAACCAGGCCGCACGCAGTTTTCGGCCTACACCGATCAAGTGGGGCGGCAGCCTTCCTTCGTCGCCAAGGTCCGCGTTGGCGAGAGGCACGAAATAGTCGGCTCGGCTTGGGGCAGGACCTCCGCCGCCACGCGAATGGCAGCCTACGCAATTAAGCCTGACGATGCGGTTCCGCACCGCGTCCGTGGGTTCCAAACGAGAATGAAGCGATGCACGGTGCTCGATCGCGTTTCGCGCCGCCGCGCGCTGAGGTTCACTCAGAAAGAACCGAGCCGCTGTCTGGCGAGGGTGCGCATCGAGACAACCACCGGCTTTTTCGGGGTCAATCCGTGCCAGGGGCGGGGCTTTGACCAGCGAATCGATCTTGGGGCCGCGCGGCCCGCGCTGGTGACACGAAGCGCATCCCAACGTAGCGAAATACTGGCGTCCAAGGTCCGACTGACTCGACGGGGCGCCAGACGTCGAGCGGACAGGAAGTTGTGGTGTGTTTTGCTGAAGATAGCGTGTGATGGCCAGGCTTTCGTTTGAACTCAGGTTGAGCGATGGCATGCGGCCCGCGGGCCGAGCTTCGAGCGGATCACGCAGGAACGCTTCGAGTCCGCTCGGGCGGTATTTCTCTTCGGGATTACCAAGGGGCACGGACAAGCGGTTGAGGTTGTCGAGGACGAACTGGATTGCCTGGGGGTCGGTGGGGCCTCCTCCGCTGAAGCCAGCGAACAAAGTGCCGGCTGATTCCTGGGGTGGGTGACAAGCCACGCAGCCGGCGCGGTGATACAACAACCGGCCTTGTTCGAGATCAAGCGGCGCCGCATTCTGATTGGTCAGAGGCGGGGCTGCTGCCATCGACATCAGAAACTGGACTAGTTCACGAACTCTGACCTCTTTCTCGGCGAGAGTCAGGCCGTGCATGAGGTCTGGCATGGTTGTGCCTGGTTTCTTCCGATGCGGGTCTGAGATGTAGGCGGCCAAGTAACCGGGCTGGACGCGCGTGCCGAGCTGGCCGAGCAATGGCGCTTGTTTGGGCATCAGGCGCGTCTCGACGGCGGTGTCGGCCCAGTGGCACGTCGTGCAATTGAGTTCGCCCAGCAGTATCTCGCCTGGATCAACGCCCTCGATCTCGGGCTCCAAGCCCGGAACCACAGCCGCATCAGGCTGGCCGCCCCAAGACCGCCCCACGGCCAATCCGCACATGATCAACATCGCGCATGCAACTTCGCGTGAGGCGAAAACCATGCGCGCGCTTGAGCGCAAGCGCACGCTCGTGAGCACCGGTCTCCGCCGACACGCGGCGCCGAACAAAAAGTTGGCTGGAGCGTTTTGCTGAAACCTCATGGCGCGGGTGAGCTGCGCCATGGCAGCCGAGAAAGCAACACTACAACATCGTCCAGCTCGTCGCGGGCGGGTCTAGCGGCATCGACGCTCCTGTAGTTATTGAGCATGAGGGAGAATGCCACGCGTTCACCCGCGGCTGTGAAAACGTAGCCTGAGAGCGCGTGGACCTGATTCAGCGTGCCGGTCTTGGCCTGGGCGTTGCCAGCCGCGGGAGTGTTCTTCATTCGGTTTCTCAGCGTGCCGTCCACGCCTGCCATCGGAAGGCTATCGCGGAATGCCGTCGCGGCGGGGTGCTTGTCCATATAGCTGAGCAGGGCGACAGTGGCTGCCGGCGTAACCAGATCGCGTCGTGACAAGCCCGAGCCTTCCTGCAGTTGCACTGCGTCTGGTGAAATGCCCACTCGCGCCAGGAACGCATCGAGAGCCTTCAGGCCAGCGGCTTCAGTGGACTCGGGCAGCGGAGCCATTGTCGGGCCCGTTGAGGGGACCTGAGCGGCAGTTCGCGCTTTCGTGGTTCTTCCTACCATTTGGGCTTCGACATTTCGCTCAGTCTCGGCCATACCCACCTGCAGCAGCAATAACTGTGCGTGCAGATTCTGCGATGGTTTCATCATGCGTCGGACCAGCTCGCGGAGTGGCGGCGATGTCACCGCGCCAATCTCGACCAAGCCGCCTTTCTCGAATTGCGGATCATTGCGGTTGAATGAGTCAACTACCCGAACGCTGCCGTTGGCTTTGACCCCACGACTACGCAAAGCAGCCTTGAACAGCTTGCCAAACCATGCTGCCGGGCGGGGCACTGACACTCGCTCGACTTCGCCGGTGCTACCCGCGGGCAGGCTGCCTTCGACATACACAGTGGTGTCAAGCAAAGGACGCTTCACTCGCAACCGCGCCACGCCACCTCGCGGACTTGTCACGGCGAGGTTGCTCACGGTGAGAAAGGTGGTGGGCGGCAGCATGGCGACTGTTGTCGGGAATCCGGGCCGCGGTCCGGGCTGGACAAATAGAGCGACCGCATTGTCATTCACACTCAACGCCGAGACTTCAGCGGCGTAGTACTGGTCTAGATCGTCCCACTGCCAGTCAGTGCCATAAGGAGGTCCATTGAACCAACTCTCGTCAGCCACAATGTCACCGCGCACCTCTCCAATGCCAACGCCCTGGACGATTGCCGCCAAGAGGCCGATCTGGCCGCCCCGCCCGTCGTTTTGACTCAGGCTTGTCATGGTCGGGTCACCGCGCCCCTTGATGATCAGTGACCCCTTCAGCAAGCCGCTTCGACCAGGGCGCGCCGTGGCGAAAAGCGGAGTGTGGATTCGATAGTCTTCTCCCAGACGATCAAGTGCCAGAGCGCAAGTGTAGAGTTTGGCGTTTGAAGCTGGCAGGAACAACTTCTCGGCGTTGTGGCTGAAGATCGTGACGCCTGTGTCCAGAGAAACGATGTGCATGCCCCAATGCGCGCGCTCGAAACGTGGCTGGGCAATGTGACGATCGATGCGATGCCGCAGGTCGGCGAGGTTGCTCGGCGCCGCGTCTGCGTCCTGAGCGCGGATTTGGGATGCCATGACAGCGCACAACAGTGTCAAAACGAACCGTTGCATTGCTCCAACGGCGGCGGGGCTGAAGAGCAACCTGCTTTGGGGGACTGGGGCCGATGCGCCTTCCGGGCGAGCGCGTTGCGCGGCTGGCATCGGACATGGGTCATCCAGTCGGACCATGTTGAGGTGTTCTCTATTTGGGGTCACGTGCGCGTTGCGCGGAGCAGGGCCGAGAAAGCGACTGTTTGATGGCGCTTCCGAGTCTTCTGATACCGACGTCGATCTCCTGGCGGGTTGCGTTCCCGTAGCTCAAACGCATCTCGTGGTCTGGGCGGGCACGAGTTGTGTCAGGGGCGTAGCAGAGCTGGCCTGGGACATAGAGAACGTCTCGGTCGAGCGCGGTCCGGAACAGCCGCGAATGCAGGCCGGTCTTGACCTTTCGAGGGAGCGCTGCCCATACGTACATGCCGCCCGTTGGCTCCCTCCACTGAACCTGAGCAGGGAAGTGAGCGCGCAGAGCCGAAATCATCCAACCGGCTTTCTGGGCGTAACGGTGTCTGAGTTCCGCCAGATGCACGTCGTAGCAGCCTGAGGTAAGAGCGCGAGCCAGCATGTGCTGGAGCAGGTTGGCCGTGCCGAAATCGTGGTTGCCCTTAACGCGCAGCACCGCGGCGAGGATGGCTTCCGGAAGGGCGCCAAAACCAACCCGAACTCCGGTGGCGAACGACTTGCTGTAGGTGCCCGCGTAAACAACACGCGCGCGGGCACCGCGCGCCGCAAGGGCCGAAGCCTCGCCAAGTCCTTGGAACCCCAACTCGCGATAAGTCGCGTCCTCGATCAGGTAGATCGGATGCCCCGCCATCTTCTCGTAACAACGGAGCAGATCAAGCACGCCGACCTTCTTGGCAAACGAGGTGGTCGTGCTGGTTGGGTTCTGGTGGTAGGTTATCAGATAGATTAGTTTGACCCGCCCTAGCCTCCGCCCGCGTTTCAGGCTGCCAAGCACATTGTCGAGGCACTTCAAGTCAACGCCGTCAGCCTCCAACTTGAGCCCGCGACAGTCGATGCCGCGGCTCTGTGCAATGCCGAGAAGGACGAAATAGGTCGGGTCCTCGACCAGGACGATGTCGCCTGGATCGCACAGCACTTCGGTCAACATGTAGAGCAACTGCTGGGACCCGTGGGTGATCACAAGCTGCTCCGCCATGCCTGATGCGGCGGAGCCGCTCGCGCCGGCGGCTTGTTCGAGTCGGTCGAGGCGTTCGGCCGTGAGCCGTCTCAGTTCGGGCAGGCCTGTCGTTGAACCGTACTGCAAGGCCGGTTCGCCGCGCTTTCGACTGGAAAGTACTTCACCGAGAACTTGCCGAACTTGGTCAACTGGCAGCGTGGCGTTGTCGGTGAAACCGGCGGCGAGGCTGATCAGGTCAGGCCGGCCCAGAGCCGTGCTCATCAGCCAGGAAATTGGCGGCGCCGTTGTCCGGCGACCGAGTTGCGATAGCGAACGTTTCATTTGGGCGCGAAATGCGCGGCGTGTTCCAGAGGGACGAGGCCGCCGTGCGCCAGACCGCCACTCAGGCTTCTTCGATCACCTTCCATCCCATCGCTTCCGCCAATGCAAACAGTGGTTCTTTGAGGTCGCCATAACATGTCACCCGGTGCCAACCCCATCTGTCCCACTCGGTGAAGAGCTTCTCGAAGTCGCCAACGGGCTCGGCGAGGAGTTTGGTCCGACAAGCCCGGTCATCCGGATCGTTGCCCACGGCTTTGGCGCGATGAAACAGTATTTCTTTGCGGCTTTCCTCCATCTGGATGCTGGTTGTCATGTATCCGGCCGGCATGAGGGAGCGGACGGATGCTCCCTGCCGATCCTCGGAGTGCGTCAGAATCTCGACCGGATTGGCGCGCCCTTTGGGGCCAAAAACCCTGTTGGACGCCACGCAATGCGCGTAAACGATCTGACGTTTGGCGCTGTCCATGACCGGATCGGAAATGTATCCGGGCCGCCCCTGGGTCAGGGCCGTCAGAGTCACCATCGCCGCCGCCGAGCGGACGTCGCATTCGCATCCGCCCACCAGTCCTTCGTTGTTGAGCTCGTAGAACCCGAGGCACGGATAGGCGTGGATATGACCGCCGTAGAATCCTCCCAGGCAGTTTACGGTGATCGCGTTTGCGCCGTGTTTTTCTAGAACAGCCTTCTCGGCCAGATACATCGCCGCCGATTGGTCGAGTGTCTCACGCGACACACCCACAACGCGTCGCGCCGTCTTGAGCCATCGATCGGCGATCGCTTTCGCTTCGTCAGGGTCGGCCGCCTTCCAGGCTGCGTTGAGCTCCGCGAAGGGCACGTGCACCACGGGGATGCCGAACACTTCGCCCGCGGGGCCCGATTCTTGCCCTCGCACCGCCAGGATTTTCGCCTCCTTGAGTCGGGCCAGACACTCGCCGGTTGACAAGCACATGAGGGGGTCGTCTTTGACGCGGAGCTTGCCTTGCTGAGGCGTGCGCTGGTTGCGGACGCGGGCCGTGGCCGCCGCGAAATCCAAGGGCGAACCGTCTTGTCCGACCGCGGCAAAACACTTCACGGCTTCGACAAGGTCTCTCGCGCGCGAGGACGCGACGAAACCGACATTGGCGGCGTGGTTGCGGAGGTAAGCCGCGTTGTAGACCAGAAAGCCGCCGCTCCCGGCGAACTGGAAATCGGCGTACAGAACTGGTTTGCCGGTGGCGGCGATCGATTGCACCACTCGGTTCCAGCAATTCATCTGGTACACCACGTATCCGTCAACGGCGCCTGATGCGTCCTCTTCCACGATCTTCTTTGCCTGCTCGGGCCCCGTCGCCAAGGAAGTCACAAAGTCGAACTCGGGACACTTCCTCCTCAGTGTGGCGTTGATGCGCCTCATGACCGGACGGAAGTCGAATCCCTTGTTTGGCCAGTCTGGGCCTGGCTGTTTGTCGGCGTGGAGCGAGTAGACTATTCTGATACGTTGGCGCCTCGGCGTTTGGCCCGCCGAAAGCAATGCCGGATGCGCCATGATTCCAGCGGCACCCGCCGCCGCCACACAGCGTCCAATGAATCGACGACGGTTCATGATGCAGCACTTGCATTGGGTGTTAAGCACTCCTGTCCGTTCTGGCATGTTCATCTAATTTTCTTTTGTTTGACGCGCCATCCCGCTGTCACAGTCTGGTTCTTTGCGGAGCATACCGCGGGCGACATTCCGCGCGCGGATACCCCACGCGCCAGTTCTACAGCCCAATGGATCGGAACGCCAGCCCACAAACTCCAATTCCAGCCCGGGGGGGGCGTGGCCGTGGCTTGACCGGACCGCCCCGCCGCGCCAGCATGTCGGCACTATGGACGTGAAACTGGACGCGGTGAGAGTCGAGAAGCCTGACTCGGTGAACTTCGTTCTTGGCCAGACTCATTTCATAAAGTCAGTCGAGGACATCCACGAGGCTTTGGCGAGTGCGGTGCCTGGAATCAAGTTCGGCCTGGCGTTCTGCGAGGCGTCAGGCAAGTGCCTGGTGCGTCTGAGCGGCACTGATCCGGCATTGGTTGAGCTGGCGCGGAAGAACGCCGTGGCAATTGGCGCCGGCCACAGTTTCATTGTATTCCTCGGCGAGGGTTTCTATCCAGTCAATGTGTTGAAGAGTCTCAGAGACGTGCCCGAGCTGTGTGGCATTTTCTGCGCCACCGCCAATCCAACGCTGGTACTGGTGGCGGCTACGGACCAGGGCCGAGGCATTGTCGGCGTAGTGGACGGTTTTTCGCCGAAGGGCGTCGAGGACGAAGATGGGCGGGAATGGCGCAAGAAGTTCCTGCGCGATATTGGCTACAAGCTCTGAACGCGTCCGCACTGACGGCGGCCAGAACATGCGATCGGGTGGGGAAGAATCTATCGCTTGAGCACGACGCCCAGGTCACTGACGAAGTCGCTCTGCATCTCCATCGCCAACTCATCTGGAACGGGCAAGTACTTGCCGGCGCCCGACGCGAGCACTTCGCCCTCCGAGTTGATGAGTTCGGCTTGGGCTTCGAACAATCGGTTCTTGCGGTTGGCCGTCAGCCTTCCGACAAGTCGCACGTCCTGGCCTGGGGCGAGTGTCTTGCGGTATCGGACGGTCAGCTCAGCACAATACGTGAATCGCCCGGCCGCGACGCCGCAAGCCCAGACCATGGCCTCATCGAGAACCGTGGCAATGATGCCGCCGTGGACGGTGTTCTGAAAACCGGCGTGTTCGGGCAAAAGCCGGAACCGGCCAGTGACAATGGCGCCGTCAGTTTCAAATCCGAGGTTCAAGCCGCGCGGATTACTCACGCCGCAGACGAAACAGGAACGGCTGCGTGGCAGTGCAGTACCCATGCCCCGAAAGTAACCACTTGCACAACTGAAGGCGAGCTGGAAGCAGTCCGCAATAGCCATTCACGGTGGATCGGCACCGGTTCATGTTCGAATTCTGACTAAACCAGTCCGTCGTCTCGTCTAACCAGCCAATGCTTGGAAGCGGATCATCGGTGCGGCGGGTGACGGTTGGCGGAAAGTTCTTTCGCGCTGGCGCCGTCAAGTTCTACCCCCGCGGTGTCACCTACGGGCCTTTCCCACCGAGCGAGCACGGCGGATTCGCGGGCGACACGGAACGCGTCCGACGAGATTTCACCCAGATTCGCCTTCTGGGCGCCAATTTGCTGCGGACATACTTTGTTCCTCCTAGGTGGTTTCTGGACATGGCGAGTGAGCACGATCTTAAGGTTCTGGTTGACGTGCCATGGAACCAGACGGCCTGTTTTCTGGACCGGCCAGCGCAATCCCAGGCCTCAATCGAGGCGGTGCGGACCGCGGCAGTCGAGTGCGGCCTTCATTCCGCGGTGTTTGCGATAAGCGTGGCCAATGAAATCCCGCCGGATATCGTCAGGTGGAGCGGCGCCGGCGCCATCGAAGACCACATTGACAGGCTGGTGCGGGCGGTGAAGGAGGTTGCTCCAGACTGCCTGTGCACGTTTGGGAATTTCCCGACGACGGAGTTTCTGCACCCGAACGAGATCGATTTTGTCTGTTTCAACGTTTATTTGCACGAGCCGGCCGCGTTTGCGCATTACCTTCCGCGCCTGCACATGCTAGCCGACGCCAAACCAGTATTGATTGGGGAGCTGGGGGTTGACTCGCTCCGCGAAGGTGCAAGGCGACAAGCGCAGATTCTGGGTGAGACCACGCGGCTTGCCTTCGCTGGGGGAGCGGCGGGTGTTGTGGTTTTTAGCTATACGGACGAATGGTACAA
>JAXDCU010000588.1:0-3175 GCA_034677645.1 Verrucomicrobiia bacterium | reverse complement strand
AGAGTCATGACTCCACCGCGAGGGAATTCGAGCGTGGTCAAGATGTTAAGAGCGCTGGCGCGGACCTCGCCATGCATGAGCGGCGCCTGGTCGTAGTCCGTTGTGATGGGGATACCCAGCAGCCGCGCCAGATGAGCGCGCAGTTCCGCATCGGCGATTTGCACGACTGGGTCGGTCTCACGCGGCTGGATGCTGCTGTGGTCGTACGCCGGCGGTTCCAGTCGAAACTCGTTGTTTTCGAGATCGAACACTTCGACTCGCTCGGCAAGAAATCCGTCAATCCCGCTCTCGCCAAACAGGCGGTCGAGTTGTCGGCTGCCGATCAAGAGATCATCGCCTTCGTTACCATGCAACTCGTCGCGGTCAGTCAACGCGTGCGTTTCCCCTTCAGCGGGCGGTGTGATCTCGAGCTTGAACGGCAGGGCTTGCGCCTGCCCGGGGTAATCCGGATTGAAGATGCGCAGGTAGTAAGTGCCAGGCTCACAGGCGCGCAGGTCAATGATCGACTGGTTCTCGGCCAACCGTCCGCCCCGCGAATTGTACAGGTCCAGGCGAACGCCCGTCTGCCGGGCGCGTGTGACTACCAGACCGCTTTGCGTGGCGTCTGAGGCGCGTTTCACGGTCAGAGAATTCGTCGCCTGCGCGAGGCTGAGCCGCAACGTCGCTCGAGTGCGGCCCTCGGCCAGGAACGACTTCAGAGAGTTGGTCAGGTCGAGATCGACCAGCGCGGAAATCGATGGCACCGAGAGGTTCACCGTCGTAGTCGATGCGGCGGCCGCGGTGTAGTCGTCCGCGGTCACCTGGCCGTCGCCTTCCTGGTCGAGCAACTCGACGTGAACGGGCATTGCCGAAGGACCGGCGATGGTCACGCTGTCGACGGTTACGCCGTTTGTGAAGTAGAGCGACTGTGACGGGCCGAAGGCGAAATACAACTTGTCCTCGACGGCTGTCAGCAATGAGGTCGCGCCGTCAACAAGCTGTAGCGCCACTACTCCAACAGGATTCTCGGAAAGAGTAAACGCCCACAAGCCACCCGCGGTCAAATACAGCCTCGCGCCAGCTACAGTCAGTTCAGTGGGCTCGATGTTGAACTCCCCGACCACATTGGGCTCACCCGACCCCATCCACCTGAACAGGCCATACTGGCTGCCGAACTTTGCGGTGAACCATGGTTGTCCGAGGAAATCCACAAGGTTCCGCGGCTCTGTGTAGGAGGCAGGCAGGTCGTATGCAACGAATGGGTCGGCACGACACAATTGCCAGCGGCTCGGCACGCCCAGTGGCACGTAGGCGAGGAACCACAGATTCCCAGCCACAACACCAAACCTGAGCGGCTCCACGGTCAAAAACGCCGGGCCGATTTGGTGCGGAGCCGATTCACCATTCTTCACGCCGTAAAGCAGTTGAGCTGCCGGATTCGACTTCATCACCGTGAAGTACAGCCTGTCGCCTACACCTCGGAGTTGGCCGAAGTTCCCGGGAACCGTGCTGGCGTCGAACACCTCTTGCTGTTCGCCTGTCGGCAACAACCGGTACAGTTCTGTGCCGCTGACGAAATAGAGAACGTTTTCAGCCGCCCCCAGCACCGTGACGCCTGTGGCCAGGGGCCCGTCCGCATAAGCCCCATACGCCCGCCACAACTCCCCGCTCGAAATGAAATAGAGGGTCCGGTCAACGACGGTCAGAATCGCCGGGGCGCCAGGCACGAACGCCGGCGTGCCATCAGCGCGCGTGAGGCGGACCAAGCTCATGCCACTCAGTTTCCAGAGTGACCAGCCTTTGACGCCCTCGTTCAGCGCGAAGAAGACCGACCCGCCAACTGCCTTCAAGCACTGGGGCTGACCGACGAGCGTTTCCACTATCTCCCCAGCGGGCGCCGTGCCTTCGAATTGAGCAATGCCGAGTTGGTAATCCTCCGTTCCTTCGCGCGAGGCTGCATAGAAAAGCTGGCCGCCAACCGCCACAGTGGCCGACAAGCTGTACACACCCGGTTGCGTGCGCGCGTTCAATCGCAGTTTGAGCGACTCGAGTGCCTCCGGCTGGTCCAGGTACGGCAAGTAGCTGGCAAGATCAAGCTCCCAAACCAATGCGGCGTTGGTCCCGGCAGTGAGGGTGAAGCTCGAGCTGGCCACATCCACCCGTGGAGCGCCTCCGGCCTGTTGGGTGATCAGCCCGTCGGCAGGGACTGCAAAGTCAACCTGTGCCTCCCTGTGCTCGGGTATCACGCGAATCTGATTGCCCGGCTGTCCGTCGCCAAGCGTGGTGAACTTGTACCAACGATCGGCCTGGCCGGAGGCAAGAGTGTAGCGGCTTGTATCGAGCACGCCATCGCCATCGAAGTCCTGGTCAACGAAGATCGCTGGCAAACCCGTGCCGGGGTCAACCAGGTAATCGCCGCTGCCAGTGACCGTGCGATTGGTGAGCGTTTCAGCGGTGATAGCGCTCATGTCGATTTGCCGAGGCGAGCCGTAAGCGAAATAAAGCCGACCCGCTTGCGCTTTCGGGCCAGCCAGCAATCCATCAGCGCCCGGAGCGCCCATCACTGCGTCGTCGTACCTGTCGGCATCCAGGTCGATCGCCGGCGTTGCAGCCAGTTGCCCGAACTGGTCGTGCTCATTCTCGCCAGCGAGTGTGACGTCGGCCTCGTCCAGCGACAGGCGCGGCCCACGGCTTGCCACTGACCAGAACAGATAGACGCGACCGCGATTGTCAGAGTCCAGAACGGCACCGGCGGCGTTTGTCACGAGGCGAGTAGTCTCGCCAACCAGCAAGTCGTTACGGCCGTCGCCGTCGAAATCGCCGGCTGTCGCCGTCAGCGCTCCGTGATAAACCAACGCTGATGTCTGCGCCCTCGAACTTGCCCGCGAGACGACGATGTCCTCGACCCAAGGCGTCTCTGGCGCCGCGCATCCGTAGAGAACAAGCAACGAACCCGTAGCTGTTGCCGTCCATTCGCCGTCCCGCCCCAGGGCGACGTCGTCGTAGCCATCCGAGTTGAGGTCGCCCAGCGCATAGAGCGCAGAACCGATTCCCGCGCCGTCGTACACGGCATCGAAATCCTTGGTCTGCGGGAAACTCTCGTCCGGGGCGCGCATTAAGACTTCATATTTGTTCGGATTCTTTCGGCCCAGGAGCAGGTAGGCCCTGCCGCTGGCCGGCGCCGACGCCTCCGCCG